>JALOPK010000285.1 GCA_025453925.1 Candidatus Eiseniibacteriota bacterium
GGACGTAGCTCAGCTGGGAGAGCGTCGCGTTCGCAATGCGAAGGTCGGGAGTTCGATCCTCCTCGTCTCCACCAGAACAAAATCCAGGCAAGTCCAATCAAGGCCGGAAAGTCCAAGTAAATCAAGGACTCCGGCCTTTTTCTTGTCCGATGACGGCCATCGTGGGTTGGCCAGATCCAGCCGGAATTGACGGTATTCTTGACGGTATCGGGCTCCAGCCCGCCGGCCGATACCGTCAAAATGCCGCTGACCGATACCGTCGTCCGTAGCGCCAAGCCCGCCTCCAAGGCGGTGAAGCTCGCCGACGAGCGAGGCATGTACCTGCTGCTGTCGCCACGCGGCAGCAAGCTCTGGCGCTTCGACTATCGCTTCGACGGCCGGCGCCGCACGCTGGCTCTCGGCGTGTACCCCGACGTCTCCCTGAAGGCGGCCCGCGAGCGGCGCGACCAGGCGCGGGCGCTGCTCACCAACGGCGTCGACCCTGGCGCCACGCGCAAGGCCGAGAAGGCCTCGGGGGCCGACGGCGTCGCGAACAGCTTCGAGGTGGTCGCACGAGAGTGGTTCGACAAGCAGGTGGCCGGCTGGGCCCAGACGCACGCCGACAAGGTGATCCAGCGCCTGGAGAAGGACGTGTTCCCCTGGCTCGGCAAGCGTCATGAGCAGATCGATCGCACCCATCATCGGAATCGCCCCCTCGAGGTGAAAGGGCAGAGCCTCGCGGGGAATGACATCCGCGCTGCCGCCCGTGTTCTCGACTCGGAGGCCGTTGCCGAAGCTGGTGGCCCACAGCTCGGCGTCATCGCCGGGGTTGTAGAACATCCGGACCGGGTGCCGGAACGGATAGCCCTCGACTTGGGTGAACGTAGGAGTTGTGGCGGTGAGATTGTCGCTTCGCCACAGCCCCGCGGTTTCGGTCGAGAGGTAGGCGATCGCAGGACTTGTCGGATGAATGGTCACGGACTCGACGCGGTAGAGGTCGCTGACTCGCGTCCAGCTTGTCCCCCGATTGTACGTTCGGTAGAGGCCACCAACCTCGTTCGGATAGCTCCCCCAATGGCTGAACTCTGCCGCGTACCAGGTATTCTGCGCCGGATCGTGGGTGTCGATGACAACATCCTTGGTCCATCGGTACAGGCCGGGATCACTCCGGTCCAGCCAGCTCGCGCCGCTATTGGTGCTGACAAAGACGCCGGAACTTTGAGTGAACGCGCCGCTTGAGTTGCGGCGGCCGGAGTAGCTGGCCACCAAGGTCCCATCCTCCAAGACGTGGATGCACAGGGGATGCCCCTCGGTTCGCGGAGGAACCGCCAGTCTCGCCCATGTCGCGGAGGCGCCCTGGCCAAGGTTGTGCGTGGCGTAAATCCCGCCCTGCGTGCTGTGCACGACGCTGGCGTACATGGTCTCGCTGTCGTCGGGGTCGACGCACAGCCAGATCACGGGATGGTCGAAATCGTGAAGGAGCTGCCAGGAGGCCCCTGCATCGGTGGAGGTGATCACCCAGCCATCGCCCCCGTCTATCTGTGCATCCCGCAGGTAGGTGCTCTGGTAGAGGTCGTGAACCGTCGACGTCGCGGCGTAGAGCGCTCCACTCGGATGCTCCACCACGTGGTAGGTCGAATTATGGGGAAGCCCGAGGGCTGAACCAGCAACCCACTGGTGCCCACCATCCTCGCTGCGCATGCCTCGCATGTCGGTGAAAGCGGCGATCAGGGTGTCTCGACCTACCCAGTGCAGCCACCACCCGCTAGTATCCTCCAGGCCTATGCCCCCATACGCCTGGCCTGTCGGGGTATCACCGCCTGCGGGGTTCTCGTCGTCCTGGTCGACATACGCTTGGCGCCATGTCATGCCGGCGCTGTCGGTCACGTGCGCGTATCCGAGATCGGTAATGACTGCTCGCCGGGGATCTACCGGGGACACGGCGAAACCCAGTGCGTATTCGCCGTACCACCAGTCGGTGTCCCCGCCGTCACCGCTCCAGCCGGTCACGATGTTGCCGTTGTGGAGCGTGATGAACACGTCAGTCCAAGATTGCCCTCCGTTGACGGTCCGGAAGACCATCGGCGCCGATGCGCCGGCGTCGCAGCCCGCGACGTAGACGGTGTCAATGTCGTCCTGGGCCATGCCCACGAAAAACGGATACTGGTCGGCCGTGATGCCGGAGGTGACGGGCTCCCACGCCCCTATTCCCCAGTCGATGCGGTACACGGCCCGGTAGCCCCAGAACTCGGAGCCGGTGATCCCCGCCCAGATGTCGTCTTCTCCCATGGTCACGGCGAAGAAACGGCGTTGTCCGCCTTCCTTTCCCCCGGCGAATGACACCATCGCCTCGTCGTCGGGGATGCCCATGCCATACGAGAAGGTGATGCAGGGATTGAAGGTGAGGCCGCCATCGTTGGACACGAGCATCCCGTCGTTGGAGCCCACGAAGATGTCATCCCCATCCCAGAACACGCCGGCGATGTGGAGCCCCGCGCCGGGATTGGAAGCCGTGTGAACGGAATTAAAGCTCGCCCCGCCGTCGCCTGAGAAGAACAGCTCGTCCCAACCCGAGACCAGAACCCGTTGAGTGGAACCGGGGTCGGCGTTGAGGGAAAAGGCTTCGGCGTAGGTGGGGTCAGACGCCAGCGGTACCCACGTTGCTCCTCCGTCGGTGCTCTTGGAGGGCGTGCCTGCATCGTTCGCCCTGTTCACACCATAGAGCACAGATGGGTTGGAGGTGAATCGAACATGGGAATCGATCCCGCCCTGATATTGGCGGAAGTCCACCGTAGTCCAGGCGCTGCCGAAGTCCTCGGTCTGAAAGAGAGCACTCATGTCCGTGGCCAAGTAGATCTCTTGCGTGTTGTGCGGGCTCATGGTGGCGGAGTAGAACGCTCCTCCCCCGCCAATGCCCCGTGATTCCCACGCCCATGCTGCACACATTGTGAGCGTGCAGAACGCCACGACCAGTCCGAGGCTGAGGCCTCTCATGCGAATTCCCGACATGGCTGATCCCTCCGTGGTGCAAGGCGGTAACAGGAATGCGTCTCCGATGACTCCCCCGTCAGGCCCCTGTGAAACGCAATCCCCATGCCGGGGCTTCGGCATCTTCATCGGTGAGTCTGGCAGCATGGAGCCCCTGTGGGAGCCACGCATCCGCAGGTGCGGGGGCAACCGGCTCTTGAGTCGCGATTGGATGCAGGGTTGGGTTGGTTAGTCGGGTCATTCCGCTGGCTGGTCCATCCGCTGCGCTCTGTCGTGGCTGAAGCCACTCCCACAAGGATCATCCTCGATGAAACGCCCCGGTGGGAGCGACTTCAGTCGCGATCAGATGTAGGTTGAGTCAGCGCAGCGTAACCCAACACGCGCAATGGGGAGCGAACTCCTCTGTCGGGTTACGCGAACGCTAACCCGACCTACCTGCTGAGTTAGCCCTCACTAACGAAACGTGGGGCGGTCCCCAGCGTCCTTCGGATGCCGGCCCATGACGCCATCCAGGCACACCTCGCAATAGAACCCATACTCCGAACCCATGTGGGTCCCTAAGTACTCGCTGTCCTTCACGCAGTCGGCGAAGGCAATGCGCTTCCGGATGCTCTCGCGATCCAGCACGCAGTCGAAGTACACGAACTCCCGGCAGTTCTTCGTCCACGTCTTCCCACGCAAGGTTTCGACCATACCTGCCGCCTTCAGCTCCTCCTCCAGTTGTCTGAGATGTTCGCATACCATACGGTCAGTTCCTGCCTTCTACGGTCTGCTGTCGATCAAACACTGCTGTTCGGAATGCGCAACAACTCTGCGGCGCATCGCCTTCATCGACCTCGCCTCTCCGCCCGAGTCGAACCGACTCAACGATGCCGCCGCCGGAGAGCCTTGACATCCGAACCACGGTGCAGGAATCTCACGGTCAGTTCTCGACCCCGGGCATCCACTGAGATACGTGTCGAGCTTGAAGGGCGGTGGGCGTGGGCTCTTCACGAGATCAATGCGACCTCGCTAATCAGAAGCCCCAGCCTTCAACTCCAGGCCGGGCCGCTCTGATCCCTTCTTCCCAGTCAGATCCTCCCAACCTCACCAGGGATCCTGTAGGACATGCTGCACCAGGTCCCCTGCCGCACGCAAGAGACGAACATTCGACTCAGGAGGAATCATGAGAGTCAAGATGGCATCCGGGCTGCCTTTGCTTGTTGTAATCCTGACCAATAGCGCAGTTGGCGGACCATCTTTCCGCCTGGTGCCGATTGAGAGGCACGCCCTCGGGTCGGGCATCGAGCTTGAGGACCGCGCGGAGGGGAAGGTGGTCGCGTTCTACGACGAGGACGGCACGATCATCAAGGAGATCCCCTACACCGATGCCTGCAACGGGCCAGTCGTCTCAAGAAACAAGAAGAATGTGGTAACTCGGGAGCCCGTCGGCACTTGTGACATCATGGCCGAGTACCGGCTCAAGCTCTACGACGTACAGGGCAGTCTGGTGGCGACATCGGAGCCGCTCATGCTGTACGACCTCCACGTTCAGCCACTGGGTAACAACAGCACCGTGCTGGTCATCTACCCTGCGGTGGACGGCCCTGAGTTCGTGATCACAATTCTGCAGGTGGAAGGCGACACGCTCTCGACGGTTAGCACCATTCAGGAGGAGCGGGGCGACCCGTGGTTGGACGTCGGGCTGGACGGTCAGCATTGGGTGATCGCCGCGCACGCATCCCCGGCCGTGGACAAGGCCGAAGTAGTTCTGCTGGGGTCAGACGGAGCCGTGATATGGAGAGTCGCACTCGATGAGTCCACGTTCCGTGGGCCGCTACTGATCTCACCCCGCTCACGATACGTGCTGGCGTGTTCAGCCGACTTCGACGCACATCACGGCTATGCCTACCTGCTCTCAATTGACGGGCAGCGCCT
>JALOPK010000286.1 GCA_025453925.1 Candidatus Eiseniibacteriota bacterium
GTGTGCCCGTTGGGGCAGGCCGGCCACGACACCGCGGGGATCATGCGTGACAAGGGGATCTCGGCCCGCAGGCAGTCAGTCGTCTGAAAGATGCGTGGAGGAGTGGTAGACATTCCCATACAGGGGTGTCTACACGCTCATACTCCCGCTCCTTTGCACGGATGGGTAGCGGTGGAGGAGACGAGAGGGACGGTCCGAAGCCGCGATTCATCCTGCAACTCACACCGGGAAGGGGAGACCGTGTTTCGTCGCCCGACTCCGGCAGACTCCCTCACATCGGGGCAGCGATGGAGCTGATGACGCGGCGGCGTGTGACTCCGCGGCGAGTCCGCCTCACGGATCGCCCTCACTGAGAGCGGAGTTCAGGGAAGTCAGCGAATCATCAGAGGTGCACGTTCGGGGGGTTGCCGCGTGACGATCTCCTTGGGAGCGAGGGCCGCGGGTTCGAGTGGGCTCTCGGAGGAGACCATTTGGCCACAAGGACCTTGCAGGGGCTCAAAACGTAGAGGGATTCCGCGTATCCCCACACAGCGAGGCAACCCGGTCGACCTCCGCCAGACGATGGGTGAGATCGAGATCCTGAAGGATTGCCCGGACTTCGGCCAGGGCTTCTCGGGCGCGCGCCCCTGCTCCCAATCGCGCGTGGCCCTCGGCCAAGGTGAGCAGCGGGTCGATGACAGCGGGGCGTGCATTCAGCGATCGGGCGGCTTCCGTCGCAGCCATGGCACCCGCAACCGCTTCTTCAAGCCTCCCCGTCGCAAGATGCACCGCAGCCATGAGGCCCATCCCGCGGGCAATGAGATCCCGTGACCCCAGCTGCCTTGCATGATCCAGACAGCCGACGGCCCTCTCATAGGCTTGGCCGAAGTCGGCCAGATCAAGATGCACCTTCGCCATGCCCGCGAGGACAACGGTCATGATGCGAGAATCGCCCAGTCGCTCCGCCTGCTGAAGGCTTACCTGGAGACACTCCAATGCTCGGGCATGATCGCCGAGGTCGCGGTGGACGAGACCGATGTTTCCCAATGCCCGCGCCGCGCCGCCTCTGTCTCCCAACTCCTCCGCGGCGCGGAAATGCTCCTGATGACACTCCAATGCCTTGGCATAGTTCCCCAGAGCACAGTAGACATCACCCATGTAGCCGATCGCAGCGGCTCCGACATACCTGTGACCCAACTCCTCTGCGGCGCGACGGTTTGCTGCAAGACACGCCAACGCCTGCGAGTACTCGCCAAGGCATCTGTGAACGTCAGCAATGTTGTTGAGAGCGAAGCTTGCACCGGCCTTGTCGCCCAGGTTCAGCAAGCGCTGGTAACCATCCCGATGGCACTCCAGGGCGCGGCCGTACTCACCGAGGTCGACATAGGCGGTCCCCATGTTACCAATCGCCCTCCCCATCCCGGCTCCGTCTCCGACCTCCTCGGCAGCCCGAAAATGCTCCTCATGGCACTCCAACGCCTTCTGGTGCTCACCCAAGTAGAAGTAGGCGACACCCATGTTGCCGATCGCGGTGGCCCTGCACTGCTTGTCGCCCAACTCCTCCGCGGCGCGACGGTGTGTCTGGAAGCACTCCAACGCCTGCCGATAGTCCCCCAAGGACAGGTAGATGATCCCCATGTTGCCGATCGCATTGGCCCTCGCCCACTTGTCTCCGATCTCTTCGGAGGCCCGCCGGTACTCGGCAAACGCCTCCAGCGCCTGAGGGTATTGACCGAGGTGTCCGTAGACGATCCCCAGGTTGCACGCAGCGGCAGGAATGCCTGCCTTGTCTCCGCGTTCCGCACATAGCCGGAGGCTCTCCCGCTGGCACGTGAGCGCCCTGTCATACTCGCCGAGGCCGCAGTACGCCAAGCCGATATTGGTGAGAGCTCGCTCAGCAGCGCGTTGATCGCCCAGGGCTTCCACACGCGAGTGGTAGTTACGGTAGTGCTCCAAGGCCGTGGCATGATCGCCGCGATTCGCGCAAATCGTACCCATGACTCTGCTGGCGGCCGCCACACCGGCTGCATACCCGCAGCGCCCGGCCAGAGCCATGGCCGCTTGGAGCATCTCCCAAGAAGCGTCCAGCTCGCCGAGAGACCTGAGGCGGTCACCCAAGGCGACTTGACCATCGACGCGCATGCGTTCGCTCCCCATTCGCTCGGCCAGCGCCAATCCCTCCCGGGTCCGCGCCTGAGCCTGATCCCACTCTCCCACCAGCCATTGCACCGACGCAGAGGCGAACAGAACGGAGACCATCCGTTCCGTCTCACTCAACCCGAGTCTCCCCAACCGCTCAAGAAGACGTTCGTAGAGCCTGATCGCCTCTGCGTTTCGGAATCCATCCGCCGCTGCCTTGGCCGCCTTCTCCAAGACGACTGCCTCCCGCTCGGTTCGCCCGGCCTTGCCCAGATGCTCCGCCAGATCCGCAAGCGTGTCCTCCCGCCCGGGGAACAGCTCCTCCAGTACGTCCGCCGTCAACCCGTGGAGGTATCCCCGGAGCGCCGGGGGTTGCAGGTGATACGCCGCCTTCTGCATAAGCGCGTGCCGGAACAGGTACGCCTGTTCTTCGGTGAAGGCCGAGACACCCTCCGACAGAATCACCCCGTGCCCTACGGCCTTCGGTATCACTGACCCCGCGGCGCCACCGAATCCCTGGCTCCGCTCCAACAGCTCTTCGAGCACTTTCCGCAGGAACCTCACGCCCAAGGTCGCCGCGTGCTTCAGCCCCTCCCGCAGGTCATGCTCCAATCGGTCGAAGCGTGCCAAGAGGACCGTCTCGAGCGTCTGGGGTAGACGCTCAGGTTCCGCCTTCAGGAGAACCAGCGGCATCCCCCGCGCGTCCGCCCCAGAAACCCTGTGCAGCAGCCCACTCTCTGAGGCGTGGAGCACCAGTTGCTCAATGAAGAAGGGGTTGCCACCGGTCCGCTCTTCCAAGAGCGCAAGGAACCCCGTGTCCGGCTCTCCACCCACCAATGACCGCACCTGCTCCCGGACGAAGACCTCCTTGAGCCTTCCCACCTCAACGTCCGCGACAGGCACCACGGCATCCACCCCGATCCGTGGCTTCTTGCCGTCCTCCGCGTACCGTGAGGTAAGCAGCACCAGTATCGGCAGATCAGTCGCCGACCGGAGCAGGATGCCAAGCCAGGTCGCAGTCGCCGGTTCCACCCAGTGTGCATCCTCAATCTGCATCACCACAGGCCTATCCGCCGCCAAGGCCCTGATCAGCTCCCGCAGCCCCCACACTTGGTTCTCGAACCGCAACTTGGGATCCGTAATCTTCTCGTACAGCGATCCCTCCCAACGGCACTCTACCAATGCCGCCAGGAACGTCTCCGCGCGCTCCAGTTCCCGCTGAGTCCCGTCGGCCACACCCGGCTTCTCCCGAACCTCCGCAAGCACGGCGGCAACGCGCGTTCGTGTCTCCTCAGCCGGCGTGAACGGGCCGACCCCGAAGAACGAGTACAGCCAGGTACGGATAGGCTGCAGGCCCGCGTCCTGGTCCATGCAGGGGGAATCCACCCAGGTCACCCCGCGGCCCGATGCCTCCAGTTCCCGCCGGAACTCGGCCAACAGCCGCGTCTTCCCCATACCCGGCTCGCCGAATACGTAGGCCATGCCCCCGAACTTCCCCTCCCACAAGGGGGCAATCAGCCGTCGGAGACAGGCCAGTTCCTCTTCCCTGCCTGTCATCGGCCATTGGTACGGGCGCGCTCCTCCTGTGAGGCTCCGGAACTGGAACACCGGCTCCGCCGACCTCTTACCCTTGAGCATCACTGGCGGCAACTCCCGAAGCACGAACTGACTCCTCACGGTCGCCGCTACCCGCTGGGATAGATAGACTGCTTCCCACGGTGCCCCCATCATCAGACGGACGGCGGTATTCACGCAATCGCCAAGAAGCGCTGGCTCATGCCGCAGCTCGCCCCCGGTCAGTCCCGCGTAGACGAGCCCGCGATCCACCCCGGCCCGCAGCCGCACATCGGGCAGCGTCTCTCGCAGCCGCGCTTGCAGCTCCGTCAGGAACCTCACCGCCTTTTCTTCCGCATACTCAAGCGCCTTCGGCGCCCCGAAGTACGCCAGGACGTTGAGCCCCTTGTCGTCGATCAAGAGGCGACCATATGCCCTCCCCTGCGGCGGGAGATGCTCGTGCACCGCCCTGAACAACTCCTCGATGGTTGCGTGATCCTCGATGGGCCGGGCCACTCCCCCGTCACCCTGCCACGCGAATGACACGAACGCCACCACCACCGGGCGGATCTCCCGCGTCGAACGGACCTGGAGAATGTCCTCGTCGAAGAACGCCGCCAGGATGGCGGGATCGTTGCGAGGCTCAACCACCTGCGACGCTGCCTGCGACGCTGCCTCTGGCGCACGCCGTCGCACTCGGATCACCGCCGGGGAGCTGCTCACCTCTCCAGGCCCTGCTCTCCGCTCCTGCCGAGCTGCGCCTTCCACCGGTCCGCCGCGGAAGTACCATCCCGCTCGACGCTCCGCCCTCAGGATCCCCCAGTTCACCTCCCCGACATCGATCCCGCACTTCACCGCGAACTCGAACACCCCCTGAGGGGTCTCACTCCTGCCGTGCGCGGCAAAATGCTCGATAATCGCATGGGCCGCCGCGCACGCCACGTCGCCGGCGTCACCTGGAAACAAGGCCAGGAAGGCATCGCCCGCGAAATGCGTGATGATGCCACCCCGCTCGATCACTCTCCGTACCGGCGTGTCGAACAGCCGCGGTATCT
Organism: Candidatus Eiseniibacteriota bacterium; assembly: GCA_025453925.1. Taxonomy (GTDB): domain Bacteria; phylum JAFGKV01; class JAFGKV01; order JAFGKV01; family JAFGKV01; genus JAFGKV01. The sequence goes on from JALOPK010000286.1 coordinate 4,728, forward strand.
CCTGGCCGATCAGCTCCGCGCCCGCGTCACCGAGGGTGAACGCCACATCCGTCAACCGCGAGAACCCGGCGATGTCCACGAAGAGCCCGGATCCTTCGAAGCTGCCTTGCCTCTCCCCCCGCTCGAACTGCTCCTCG
>JALOPK010000035.1 GCA_025453925.1 Candidatus Eiseniibacteriota bacterium
GTGATCCCCGCGTTGCGGCGTCTGTTGGAGGACTTCCCCGACCACCAGAAGGCCTCCGATGCGGCCACCGCACTGGCTGACGCGTATGATGCCCTCGGACAACCAGCGCGTCGCGACAGTGTGCTGACGCGTTTGGAGAGCCGCGAGGGAGGTTCGGGCGCTGCGGCGCGAGCTATGTTGGCCTTCGCCGGGGAGAAGCTGGATGCGGATCCGGTGCAGGCACGGGAGTTGCTGACGCGGATCATCGCGCGGCATCCCGGCACTCCCGAGGCAAGCGAAGCCCGGCTTCAGATCGCTCGGTTTCTTGCGCAGGAAGGCAGACACGCCGAGGCCCATGATATGGTCGCACCCCTCTGCAGCGACGGGGATGCCGAGATCGCAGGCCGGGCCCGCATGCGGGCCGCAGAGGCCGCCTACGAAACGGGAGAGTACGACGAGGCCGCACGGCTCTACCGTGATGCGTTGGACAGCGGCGCCTCGAGCATCGACAGGGGGGGCGCATGGTATGGGCTCGCATGGTCGCGGTTGGAGCTGGGAGAGCGCGACGCGGCCATCGAAGCCTTGATGAGGCTGTTTCGGGAACACCGGGAGAGCTCCGTCTGGACCGATGGCGCGTACCGGCTCGGCCAGCTCCTTGCCGAGGCAGACCGGAAGAGGGAGGCCGCCGATGTCTATGCCGCGCTGGGCGAGAATGACGAAGCGGGATCTCTTGGCCTAGACGCAATGTATCGGCGGGCATTGCTCCTTCGTGAACGCAAGGCGTATACCCAGGCAGCCGCGCTGTTGCGGAAGGTCGCAGCCGGGAGCGACCGGGCCCTCGCCGTGCAGGGGCTGTTCGAGCTGGGCAGGACGCTCCACGAGCAGGGGAGGCTCACTGAGGCGACGGGCGCCTTCGTCGAGCTCGCGGGCAAAGCTACCGAGGAGCGCATGGCACAACAGGCCATGTACTCCGCCGGCGTGTGCCAGACCACGATGAAGCGGTGGAAGAAGGCTGCCGAGTACTTCGCTTCGGCGGCCGCCATGCCCGGCCCGGCCCGACCTGATGCACTCTTGGGCGAAGGCTGGGCGCGCGCAATGCTGGGTGAGCACGAGAAGGCCGCCTCCCATTTCGGCGCGCTCCTCCGAGAGACGCCAGACTACACCAAGGGCGCGGAAGTGTCTTTCCGGCTCGCGCAGAGTCTGCAGGAACTCGGACGATATGCCCAGGTGGACAGTATCTGCCTCGAACTCGCCGTGCGGCAGGACTGGCCATACCCCGACCGTGCGCTGTACCTTGGAGCCACCGCGAAGGAGAAGATGGGAGACAGTGCGGGGGCGGCCTCCGCCTACCAGGAGCTGATCGCCCAGCATCCCTCCAGCAACCTCGTACCGTATGCCAAGGCGCATCTGGATGCGCTGGCCGGAGAAGGATAGCAATGTTGTATGCCCTCGCGCTCTGCCTGGCGCTGACCGGTGGTGGTGACGGGGAGCTCACCCCCGAGGAAACGCTGTACTTTCAAGGCGCCCAAGCGTTCGACCGTGGAGATTTCGGCGCCGCGGCCACGAGTTTTCGGCAGCTCCTGAACCGTTCCCCCTCCGATCCCCTTGCCTGTCCCTCCCATTATGCCCTGGCCGAGACATACTACAGCCTTCAGCAGTACCAGAAGGCTCTGGCGGAATTGGATCTCCTTGATGGCTCGTGCGAGACGACGCTCGGTCGCGGGAAGGTGCGCTGGCGGCGAGCCTGGGTGCTCTACCATCTCGAACGGCTTCCAGCGGCCGAAGAGGCCTTCAGGCAGGCCGGCGCGAGTTCCGACCTCCTCCCGAATGACCAGAAGGCGGCACAGGTCATGGCGGGTGATATCGCGATGGAGCTGGGCCGGACCGCCGATGCCCTGACCACCTACCGGGGGCTTGTGCGAAGCGACCTTCCCCTCGCCCTCCTGTGCCAGGTTCACTACAAGATCGGCCGGGCGGCACTGCTAGGGGAATCATACCAGGAGGCGTTCACTGCCTTCAGTACCGTCGGACAGCTGGATGCCGGATCCGAGTTCGCCGACGATGCGGTGTACGGCAGGGCGTGGGCACTTCGCATGCAGAAGAAGCACGAAGCTGAACGCGGGACATGGCATCTGCTCGTCACGTCGCATCCCCAGTCCCCATTGGCGCCGGAGGCCCGTTTTCGCATGGGGGAAGCCCTGTACCAGCTGGGCAGGTATCCGGAGGCCATGGCGGCGTTCGATGGGGTCTCGCCGTCCAGCGATTTCGCGGATCACGCCATGTACTGGAAGGCGTGGGCCGAGTACCGGATGGAGGAGTATTCAAAGGCCGCCTACACCTTCAGTCTTCTGAGGACGAGTTTTCCTCGCAGCCGGCTGGCCACGGACTCCCAGTTCAGGGCGGCGGAGGCGCACCGCGAGAGCGGGGAGTACGAGCTCGCGCTCCGCGGCTACCGTGTCCTCGTGGAGATGCAGCCCACCGAAGAGTATCTGATCCAGTCACTCTATGGGCTGGCACAAAGTGCCGCGTTTAGCGGCGATCTTGCCGAGGCAGAAAGCTACCGGACCCAGCTCCTGGCGACGGGGAAGGCGGGCGATTACGCTCCCCGGGCCTATTTTGATCTGGGCGTCGCGGCCTACAATCGCAAGCAGTACGGCCGGGCAATCCGGGAGTTCACCGCCATGCTCTCCCGGTATCCGGGGCACTCTCTGGCGGATGAGGCGTGGTTCGAGCTCGGACTGTGCTATCTGCGGGAGGAGCAATACGCCGACGCCAAGCAGGCGTTCCAGCGATGCATCCAGTCGCCCGGAGGCGAGTTGGCGCCAGAAGCGGCGTATCAGCTGGGCTGGGCCTACTTTCGTAACGGTGAGTTTGACCGGGCGTCTGACCATTTCATGGATGTCAGTGCGAAAGGTGGGCCCAGGGCGGCGGACGCCAGGTATCGCGCCGGTGATGCCCTGTACAACTCCGGACGGTATGCCGACGCCATCGGGGTGTATCAGCAGGTCATCGACTTCGCACCCGGTTCTGAGCTGGCGGCCACCGCACAGAACTCCATCGGCTGGTGCTACGAACGGATGAACCGTCCCGCTGAGGCGGTCGGCGCCTTCCGTGTGGTGGTTGACCGGTACCCCCGCAGCCAGGTATGGGATGATTCGGCCTACAAGATCGCCGAGTTCTACCACAGCGCAGGAGATCGGGCGCTGTCCATCCCGATCCTCGAGGCCTTGCGGAGCACGCCCAGCTCCCCGTTCTGGGACAGCAGCCTCCTCATGCTGGGGGAGGATCTCTGGAAGACCGGGCGCAAGCGTGAGGCGCGGGAGGCCCTGGAGTCGCTGCTGCAGCAAGCCGAGTCTCCCTTGCGCCGGGATGCCCTCCTCCTCCTGGCCGACGTCGGATGGGATGATCGCGATTGGGAACAGGCACGGTCCCGCTACTCCCAGTTCGCAGAGGAGTTCCCCTCCAGCGACCTGGCTGCACGGGCACTGCTCCGGGTCGCCGAGGTTCATGTCGCGCAGGAACGCTGGGATCTGGCAGCTCCGGCCTTCACCCGAGCTTCCGTGGCGGGGGCTGATCGCGCCGCGTGTCTGGCCGGGAGTTGCCGCGCCCACGCAATGCTGGGCGCCTGCAATGAAGCGGATGAAGCCGCGCGGCAGATGGAGGCCGGGTTCCCTGTGGATGCCAGAACCGGGGACGCGCTTTTCTGGACGGGGAATTGCTATGTGCTGAAGGGCGACGATGAAGCGGGAGCGCGGTTGCTGCTCAAGGTGCCGATTCTCTACCCCGACAGCGAGAGCGCCGATGACGCGCTGCTCCTGGCTGCCCGGGCGCGTCTCCGGCAGGGCCGCCAGGATCAGGCAGAGCGGCAGCTTAGACTCCTGCTGGAGAAATACCCGGGCTCCGAACTCAGGGGCGCTGCCGAGAAGCTCCTGACCTCGTTGGGAGGTGGCGCACCATGAAACGCCTGTTCGCGGCCATCGTCTGGGCGGCGGCGGTTCTTGCCCAGGAGACCCCGCCCGCACAACCTGGGAAAGTCGAGGCGCCCGAAGAGGAAATCACCGTGTTCGGTGAGCAGCGCCAGCGCCTTGAGATGCGACGCGATGCCCGTGAGCTGGCATTGCTTGAGGATCAATTGCGGCAGCGATTCGGACTCAATCGCCCCAGCCCTTCCCCCGACCGGCTGCTCGACCGTGGTGTCGTTCTCACCGACTGTGCGCGTTTGGAAGTCCAGTCGCGGCCTGACGGAGCGGAGATCTTTCTCAATGGCAGGATCCTCGGTCAGACCCCCTCCTCGACCGGGGATCTCCCCTGCGGCCGCCACGTGCTGACCCTGCGGAGTCGCGGCTATGAGCTGTGGAGGAACCCGGTGATGCTTCCGCCGTGGAATGCGGCCCGTGTGACCGCGACGCTGGATCGCAGGATCTCGTACCAGCTTGATGCCGTCTGGAGCACCGAACAGACTCAAGACCTGCCCAGCGGACTGGCCGTGCTTCGCCCCGGGGAGGTGTTCGTCTCCGGTGGTGGCAAGGTGAAGCTTTGGGCGCGAGGCAAGCCGGTGCGTGAGTTGCGGGCCGACGGCATGACAGAACCGCGGGGCATGGCGCTGTCCGTCACGGGGCAGCACCTCTACGTCGCCGACCCGGGCTGTCACTCGGTATGGTGCTTTGATGCTGCCACGGGCGCCTTGGTCATGCGGCTCGTGGAGGGCGGGGGTCAGTCGCTTCACCAACCCACGGACGTGGCGGTAGGGCCCGACGGGCGGGTGCTCGTCTGCGATTCCGGGAATCACCGGCTCGTGTGGTTCAGCCCGCAGGGCCAACACGTCGCCACGTGGGGCGGTCGCGGCGACACGCCCGGCATGTTCCAGCATCCTGAGGGGGCGGCCATCGCCGAGAATGGGCTGGTCTATGTGGCGGACTGGGGGAACAACCGCATCCAGGTGCTGACGCCGCAGGGGACTGTCCAGAAGATCTTCGGTGAGCGCGGTCTCGCTCCCGGGCAGCTCCAGGGCCCGACCACGGTCTGCTTGGAAGAAGGAGGCTACCTCCTCGTGGTCGATTCATTCAACGACCGCGTCCAGCGGTTCAGGCGCGATGGAACCATCGTCAGCGTCCTTCCGGGGGCGCAGGGCCTGGGGGCGTTCACCAAGCCCTTCAGCGCGGCGCTGGATCCATCCGGAGTCGTGTACGTCACCCAGCGAGATCGTCACGGCATTCTCGTGCTGCGGCAGGTTTGGGAGCAAGCGTATCTGAGCCCGGTGGGCTCCCCGTAGAAGGAGCACCGTGCGAATCATCGCCGCCATCCCGTTGCTTGTCGCGATTCTGCCCGGCTGCTATTCGTTCTCCGCCCGCACATCGACCCATATTCGGTCAGTGGCAGTCCCCTTCTTCGAGAATCGGACGGACCGGTTCGGCCTGGAAAGCCAGGTGACGGAAGCCGTTGCCCGCGGTTTTCTCGAGGACGGAGATCTCCGCGTGGTGGCCGAACATGAGGCGGATTCCGTGCTTCGGGGAGTGATCACCAGGTACGAGAACAAGGCCGCTGTCTTCGACCAACTGGAACAGGTCACGACCATGCGGGTCACCATCACGGCGGACATCACCTATCGAGATCTCGTGAGTGGCGCTGCGGTCTGGGAGCAGAAGGGGCTGTCCGCATGGGGCCAGTACCGGCTCGTTCCATCGACAGGATTGCCGGCCCAGACCGAGGAGGACGGCCAGATCGAGGCGATCGGACGCCTCGTCCAGGAGATTCTCGCCCGGTCCATCGAGACGTGGTAGCGGCAATGCATCCCCGTCACCTCGCGGAGTGGGGTCTCCTCCGTGCGTTGACTCCCGTCGCGGGGAGAGTGCCACGCCCGGCTCGCAGGGCGGTGGCATGCATCCTTGCCGTGCTGGTCTACGACGTCATGCGCCTCAGACGACGCGTCGTGGAGGATAACCTCTCCCGAGCATTCGGCGGGCACATGACCGTCCGGGAACGTCGGCGCATCGGACGCCGGTGCTACGAAGAGCTCGCGGTGGGGGCTCTGGAGATCGCCTGGATGACCAGGATGAGTCCTTCCCGAGTGGCCGCAGAGTGCCGGGTCGAAGGCATCGAGTTCCTCGAGGCGGTAAGGGCATCCGGAACGGGCTGCATTCTCGCCACGGGGCACCTGGGGAACTGGGAGTATCTGGCTGCCTGCATGGCGGCCCGTGGCATGCCGATTACCGCCGTGGGCGCCCCGATGAGGAACCGTCGCGTGGACCGTTGGCTGCATGACTTCCGCACGGGCTTCGGAATGGAACTCATTCGCAGAGGGCGCTCGTCGGGCCGCGCCGCCGTCAGGGCTCTGCGGGCGGGCCGCATGCTGCTGCTCTTGGTGGACCAGGATGCCCGGCGTGCAGGAGTGTTCGTCGATTTCTTCGGGCATCCCGCCAGCACGCCGGTGGGGGCGGCATCGCTGGCCTTGCATACCGGCGCTCCCATCATCCCGTGCCGGATCATTCGGGATGACGGAGGCCACGTGCTGCGCGTATATCCCCCGCTCGTGCGGCACTCCGCGGTTGACCGCAGGGAGTGGACTCGCGCCACTATGCAGGAGATCACGACCATGCTGGAGTCCTGGATCAGGGAGCGGCCAAGTTCGTGGTTCTGGCCCCACCGGCGATTCAAGACGCGGCCTGATCCTGCCACGAACAACGTTTCCTCCAACGCACGTGAAGGAGATCACCATGGACTGGACCCTCCTGATCATCAAGCCTGACGCTGTCGCCGCCGGCCGGATCGGCGAGATTCTCGCCATGGTGACGCAGGCCGGACTTCGCCCGATGTCCATGGAGATGCGTTACTTGGCAGAGGCCGAGGTCCGCGCCTTCTATCGAGTGCACCAGGGCAAGCCCTTCTACGAACCGCTCATGACGTTCATGACCTCGGGCCCAGTTGTCCTTTGTGCGCTCACCGGGGACGATGCAGTGACCGCACTGAGGGCGCTGGTGGGAGTGACCGATCCCCCCCACGCCGCTCCGGGCACCGTGCGGGCCAGGTTCGGTACCACGACCCAGAAGAACGCCGTACACGCCTCGGACAGTCCTGAGAACGGCGTCGCGGAAGTCTCGTTCTTCTTCCCGGCCGCCTGCCTGCTGCCCGGCAGACTCCCGGCTTGACAAGCATCGGCGGAGCGGCGTAACATGCAACCCCTCGTTCTTGATATCCCGGGGACTCCTAAGAATCCCTTCACCCTGACGATCCCCGTGGACGGAGCGCTGCTCGACCTCTCCGACGCGGAAGTCCGTTTTCCGACGCCCGGCACTGCAAGGGTTGATGTGGAACCGGTGAACGAGGGTTTTCTGCTGACGGGGCTGCTGGAGATACGGGTGCAGCTCGATTGCAGCCGGTGCCTCGCGCCGGTCATGCGTGACGTCAGTGAAGGTTTTCGGATCGTACTGAGTCGAGACCCTGCCGGAGGTGACACGGACGACGATTGGGTCTTCCTTGCCAAGGACGAACGGCTGTTCGACCTGGCACCGATCGTCCGCGACCTGATACTCGTGGCGTTGCCGGCAAAACCGCTGTGCAGCGATTCCTGCATGGGGCTGTGCCCGGAATGCGGGAGTGACCGTAACCGTGTTCAGTGCCGGTGCACCAGCATACCTGTTGACCCTCGTTGGGCAGCGCTCCAGTCGCTTCGGGCGCACGAGGATCCACCCGAGAGGGAGGAGGCCATCCATGGCACTACCGAAGAGAAAGATATCGAAGAGCCGGCGTGACAAGCGCCGGACCCACTGGGTGCTCAGTGCTCCTGCAATGAGCCCCTGTCCCAAGTGCCACCAGCCGCGGCTATCCCACCGCGTATGCCCGCATTGCGGCCACTACAAGGGCACCGAGATTCTGGAGGCCGAGGAAACCTGACGGGCTGAGATGCCTACGGAGGACCATGTGTCTACCACGGTGACCGTCGGGGTGGACGCCATGGGGGGGGATCTCGGACCACGGCCCGTTGTCGAGGGGGCCGTCGATGCCGCCCGGATGATGGGTGACGACGTCCGCCTCGCCCTGGTGGGAGACCGATCGGAGATTCAGGCCGAGCTGGCCAGACTCCGCGCGACCCACCTGCCCTTGTCGGTGATCCATGCCAGTGACCGGGTCGCCATGGACGAGGATCCGCTGAGGGCGGTCCGCCGGAAACGGGACTCCTCACTTAACCTCCTTGCGCGAATGCAGGCGAGGGGGGAGATACAGGCCATGATCAGCCCGGGATCGACCGGCGCTGTGGTGGCCAGCGCGCAGGTCGCCCTTGGAAAACTGGAGGGAGTCAGCAGGCCCGCCATAGCCAGTTTTCTGCCCACGCTCCACGGCAGCTCCGTGGTGGTCGACGTCGGCGCCTCTCCCGACTGCCGTCCTCTCAATCTGCTTCAGTTTGCTATCATGGGTTCGCTATACGCGAGCTTGGTGCTGCGGCTACCGCGCCCCCGGGTCGGATTGCTCTCAATCGGGGAGGAACGGGAGAAGGGAAACGAACTCTCCCGGGCCGCCCATCGCTTGCTGGAACGGTCGGGTCTCAACTTCATCGGTAACCTGGAGGGCCGCGACGTCCTGCAGGGCAAAGCCGATGTACTTGTGTGCGACGGGTTCGTCGGCAATGTCGTACTCAAGGTAACGGAAGGCGCCATGGCGTTTTTCGCGAACCGGGTGCGGCGGGAGATGCGGGGGAGCATTGCCGCGCGGCTCGGCTCTTGGTTGCTCAAACCATCGCTGTTGCGGCTGCGCCGGAGCCTCGATCCCGAGGAATTGGGAGGAGCGCCACTCCTGGGCCTGAACGGGATCTGCATCGTCGCCCACGGCAGGTCAGGGTCCCTCGCCATCAGGAATGCCATCACGATGGCCGTTCGGTGTGCCCGGCAAGGAGTCAACGAACATATCCGCGTCCAGCTTGCCGCCATACCGGAATGGGTGAGAGTTGAGCGTCCCGAGGCCGCACCATGTGTGTGAGATTCGCGTTTCTCTTCCCCGGGCAGGGATCGCAGCTCGTCGGGATGGGCTCCGAGTTGGCCGTCCGCTATGCAGCGGCGCGACGGGTGTTCGCCATGGCCGACGAGGTTATGGGCATGCCCCTCACCCGCATGATGTGGGAGGGCCCGGAATCGGCCTTAAAGGAGACCAGGTTCACTCAGCCGGCGATTCTGGCCCACAGCCTGGCGGTGCTTGCCGTGCTCCGGGATCTCTATGGTGAATTGAAGCCGGCGCTTGCCGCGGGCCACAGCCTCGGCGAGTACGGGGCTTTGGTGGCCGCGCAGGTTCTCACCCCCACGGACGCCCTCGCGCTCGTGAAGCGGCGCGGTGAGCTCATGCAGACTGCGGGTGAGACCCAACCGGGGGCAATGGCCGCAGTGGTCGGCCTCGATACTCGGCAGGTCGAAGGAATCCTGGCGCAGGCCCGGGACGCGGGCGTGATCGTGGCCGCAAACATGAACGCTCCTGATCAGATCGTGGTGTCGGGCATGCGCGAGGCAGTCGCGGCTGCGTCGGAACTTGCCGCCGCCGCCGGGGCTAAGCGGGTCGTGCCATTGGCCGTGAGCGCGGCATTTCATTCTCCGCTCATGAGCGGGGTTTCCGCCGCACTGGCGGAAACCGTGCGCTCTGTCGCCTTCTCCCGCCCAGTCTGCCCCGTTGTTCCCAACGTAACTGCGGTACCCACGGACAGCGTCGATGAGATCCGTCGCTGCCTGCTGTGCCAGATCGAGAGTCCGGTGCGATGGCATGCGTCAATGACCGCCATGTTGGCGCATGGCATCTGTCATTTCCTGGAAATCGGCCCCGGTCGAGTTCTTGCCGGTCTTGTCAAGCGCATCAACCGTGATGCAAGGGTGCTGGCGGTCGCCGACCCCGATGGTGTGGCCGCTGTCCGGGAAGCCCTTGGAGGAAGCGCGCCCGCCGGATCACGGCCCGAGGGCGGGAAAGGATCGTGCCCCGATGTTTGATGGACAGGGACAGGTCGCGGTGGTGACCGGTGCCGCACGAGGGATCGGCAGAAGCATTTCGTTGGCCTTGGCACGTTGCGGTGTCACTATCGTCGGAGTGGACACCTCGGACTTGGATGAAACCTGTGAAGCGGTTCGCACCGCAGGCGCGGCGTTCCATCATCGAACGATGGATGTGACTGACCCCGCACACGTGCAGGCTCTGGCCGCGTGGTGCGTGGAGACCCTCGGCCGTGTGAGCGTGCTGGTGAACAACGCGGGAATCACCCGCGATAACCTCCTCATCCGCATGAAGGAGAACGAGTGGGACGCAGTCCTTGCCGTGAACCTGAAGGCGGCCTTCCTTCTCACGCAAGCGTGCGCACGGCCGATGATGAAGGCGCGCACCGGCCGCGTGGTGAACATCGCCTCGGTCATCGGGATCATCGGCAATGCCGGGCAGGCGAACTACGCTGCGGCCAAAGCCGGACTGATCGCCTTGACCAAGAGTGCCGCGAAGGAACTTGCGCCCCGCGGGGTTACGGTGAACGCCGTCGCCCCCGGTTTCATCGAAACCGCCATGACTGCGAAGCTTGCCCAGGAGGTGCGGGACAAGTACTTGAGCGGCATACCACTCGGCCGTTTCGGCACTCCCGAGGACGTGGCGGAAGCGGTGGTGTTTCTGTGCTCTCCTGCGGCTTCATACCTGACGGGCCAGGTCATTACCGTTGACGGCGGCCTGGTCATGTGAGAGTTTGGTAGCCCGTCTGGACAGTGGCTCTCCACCGAGCCTTCTCTTTCACCTTCACTCCATGAAGGGGGTGACCCTGATATGGCAGCGTCTATCGAGAAGCGAGTGACAGAGATCATCATGGAACAACTCGGCGTCGAAGAGGATGAAGTAAAGCCTGAGGCGTCGTTCATCGAGGACCTTGGGGCGGATTCGCTCGACACGGTCGAGCTGGTGATGGCCCTCGAAGAAGAGTTCGATATGGAGATTCCCGACGAAGAAGCGGAGAAGATCGATACCGTCGGGAAGGCGATGGAGTACATCAAATCGCATATCGGCAAGGAGACAACCTAGACACGGATCGGGCCTGACTCCCGCTCCACCTGCCGCGTGCAGCGGGAGCGGATCGAGGGCCTGGTTTGCCGCGCACTGCGCCGGGCACCACGATCCGCGCCGAAGATGCGGAAGGTGCCGCGGCGCATGGCGTTTTGTGGCGGTCACCTCGCGATTGCCGTCAGTTTTCGGCGGCGCTGAACAAGGAGAAGCGATGCCACGTAGAGTCGTGGTCACCGGGATGGGGGCGCTCACCCCGTTGGGGCTCTCCGTCCCTGAGTTCTGGCAGGGACTGCGGTCCGGCCGGAGTGGTCTCGGGAGGCTCACCCGTTTCGATGTGGCGGGCTTCGACAGCCAGGTCGCCGGGGAACTCAAGGGATTCGACCCCGAGACATGGATTGAGAAGAAGGAGGCTCGGCGTCTCGATCTTTTCCTCCAGTACGCCGTTGTTGCCGCTGAGGAGGCATGCGCACAGGCCAGACTGAAGGAGAGCGGGGTATCGGCTGAGCGTGCAGGCGTAGTGTTCGGATCCGGGATCGGGGGAATCCAGACCCTCACCGCGCAACATGACATCCTCCTGCGGAGCGGCCCCGGCCGGGTCAGCCCGTTCTTCGTCCCCATGATGATCGCGGACATGGCGCCCGGGCTCATCTCCATGCGCCACAACCTGAAGGGTCCGAACTTCGCGACGGTGTCGGCGTGTGCCTCGGCAGCCCATGCGATTGGCGAGGCTTTCCGCGCGGTGCGGGGAGGATTTGCCGACCTCATGGTCGCCGGCGGGAGCGAGGCATCCATCTGCCCCTTGAGCTATGCCGGTTTCTGTTCCATGAAAGCGCTCTCCCGCCGTAACCACGACCCGGAGGGGGCCTCGCGGCCTTTCGACGCGGAACGTGACGGGTTCGTCATGGCCGAAGGCGCGGGGGCATTGGTGCTGGAGGAGATCGAACATGCCCGGGCGCGAGGAGTCGAGCCGCTGGCCGAGATTGTCGGCTATGGTGCATCGGCAGATGCGCATCACATGACCGCGCCCGATCCCGATGGAGATGGCGCCGCCCGCGCTATTGCCGCAGCTCTCCAGGACGCGGGCTTGCAGCCGCATGACGTGCAGTACGTCAATGCCCACGGCACCAGCACCCGACTCAACGACGTCACCGAGACCCTCGCCATCCACCGTGTGTTCCGTGATCATGCCTCCCGGCTCATGGTGAGCAGCACCAAGTCCCTGATCGGCCACCTCCTGGGAGCCTCGGGAGCCGTCGAACTCATTGCCACCGTCTTGATGCTCAGGGAAGGATGGGTCCACCCCACGCGCAATCTGGTCCATCCGGATCCTCAGTGCGATCTCGATTACTTGCCTCAGGTCGGCCGCAGCGTCGACATTGCCGTCGCGATCTCCAACAGCTTCGGCTTCGGCGGTCACAATGTGTGCATTGTGGCCCGCAGGATGCCATAGAGTGGAATCGGGGAGCCAGCGCAGCGACCATGGCCGATGCGTCTGCGACCGTGGGGCTGCTCGTTCTTGACGTCGCGACGGGCACTTCGCCTCGACGGTGCGCAGCATGACAACCCCGCTGCGGTCGGCGCGTCGACTCAGTTCAGGGCACTCGCCGCGCCGCGAGGCCGTGCCGCTATCCCGATTCGTCGTACCAGGCAAGCCCCCGCCCTTGGATAACGCGGAGTCCTCCCACGGAAGCGGGCCCCGGGGCTCCGCGGGTGACCGCATGGAGTCGGCCCCATTCACGACCCTCGAGGAAGCGGCGATCAGCGCAGCAGAAGCTCGACTCGGATTCACCTTTGGCGCGAAGGACCTCCTTCGGCGCGCCCTGACCCACCGATCCTATGCATATGAGCGTGGAATTGACCACAATGAGCGCCTGGAGCTCCTTGGGGACGCGGTCATCGGCCTCGTCGTGACCGAAGACATTTTCATGCGCTTCGATGGCATGGGGGAAGGCGAACTCACTCAGCTAAAGTCGTATCTCGTGAGCCGAGCTCTCCAGGCACGGGCGGCCAAGAAGCTCGGGCTCGAGGGGTGTCTGTTGGTCGGGGTATCAGAAGAGAAGACGGGGATCAAGGCCAGGGTTTCCACTCTGGCCAACCTCTTCGAGGCGCTGGTCGGAGCGCTCTATCTGGATGCCGGGCTCGAACAGTGTGCCATGTTTCTCCGCGGCGCCATTCTCGCGCATGCCGGAGCGCCGGCGGCCTTCGATCTGAAGGACCCGAAGACCGCCCTTCAGGAACTGGTGCAGGGTAAGGAGCCCATCCAGCCACAGTACCATCTCGTCACGGTGGACGGTCCAGATCATAATCCCGTCTTCACGGTGGACGTCAGCGTCGGCGGCAACACCCTTGCCCGAGGCACCGGGAACAGCAAGAAGGAGGCCGAGCGAGACGCCGCCCGGCATGCGCTCATTCGATTGGCGGCTCTCCCGGATGATCAGCCGGAGGCCGCCGAACCCGCGCGATAAGATCCCGCACCTCGCGGTGGAACTCCTCCAGGGCCAACACCAGCCGCGCCCGCTGTCGCGCGTTCAGCATTTCCGCCAGTTCCCGGTTGAGGGTTTCTCGCGCTGCGCACCGTTCACGCTCGGTCACCTCCAGGGCATCCAGAACACCCCGAAGCCTCTCTTCGTTGCGGGCGTCGCCCTCCAGCGTGCGCCGGAGCTCTCCGATGAGTCGCTCGCGTTGGTGACTCAGATCGCGTTCCCTCCTGTCAGCGCTGCTGAGCAGCGGCAGCAGGCGGTTTGCCACCTCTTCGGAGGGATCCAGAGCCTCCAGCACACGCCACTTCCGCAGCATCTCGACCCGTTCCTCCACCCTGCGGACCAGCCCCTCATCCGGCGGCGGTGGCTCCCGCCTGGTGCCCTCCATCGCGGCGGCCGCCCCCGCCAGCAGCGTGACCAGGCCGATGGAGAGAGAAATGAGCACGCGTGTCGTCATATCGCGCATAGAGGCCTCCTTATCCGGACCCGTTGATTTCCATGAGATCCAAGAGATTCTCCAATTCAGCGCCCGACATCTCGGCGATCTCCCGCAACGGCGAGTGTTGGCGGTCCAGCACCTGCTGCACGATACCGAGCTCATCGCTGCTGCGGGCGAGACCCGACACCAGAACATCGAATTCATTGGCGCTCAGATCGGCCTGCGTCTCAGTTCCGCCCGCCGAGGCCTCCCACTGCCAGGGGGTGTCCTGCAGCCGGGGAACCAACGCGATGACGGCGGCGGCCGCCAGGGGAATCAGGGTGGCCCAGGGGCGCATTCCAACCTTCCCGGCACGGGGGCGGGACTCTTCGATGCGGCGGGCGATTCGCTGGGCATTCCTTTGCAGCCGTTCCGTGGGCAATGGCCGATCCTCACGGGCACCCACCGCGGCCATGATCCCCGCGATCTCGTTCACTTCGCGGGCGCACACCGGGCATTCCGCGAGATGCGCGCGCTCGTTCGGCCTCGCCGGGGACCCCTCGGCTAAGGCCACAAGGCGTTCAGACGACAGGTGATGCATCGTCCTCCTCCATCAGAGGTCCGAGGTCGGCCAGGGACCTGCGAAGATTCATGACCGCCGCGTGGAAGGCGGCCTTTGAGGTCCCGACGGCGCACTGAAGCACTTCCGCGATCTCCTCGTGGGTCTTTCCATCCCGCACCCTGAGCTGCAGCGTGAGCCGCTGGCGGGGAGGCAGGGCGTCCACCGCACGGTCGAGGCGCGCCTGGATCATCTTCTCGCGAGCTTCGTTCGACGCTCCGGCAGGCGCAGCGACCAAAGTGTCCGTGTCCACCGTGGGCCTCCGCGAGCGAAGGTGGTTGAGGCCTAGATTGATGACAATCCGGCATACCCAGGTGCCGAAGCTCGATTCGCCCCTGAACGATGACAACCGCTCAAAGGCCCGAACAAAGGCATCCTGCGTCAGATCCAAGGCATCATCCTCGTGGCGCACGAGACGCAGCACGGTCCTGAACACCATGGGCTGGTGACGATCGACCAGCATGCCAAATGCCAGTCGATCGCCCCGCTTTGCCCGGGCGACAAGGTCGTGATCATCCACTCATCTGTCCTCCAGTAGGTGGGACACGCCGGAGGCCGTTTGGTTGAGCCAGGAGGGCATCGGTGTGCGCGGATTCCCACCAGGTGTGGAGGAATGGTGAGGCCCACTGGGTGGATTCCGCGGCGGGTCCCGGGGGGTGATCTGGTCCGCTCTTCTCCGGCATTCCCGGGTCTCCCGTGCGATAGGCCCTCATCCCGTGCCCTCTCGCGGGCACCGGAACGACCCCAGCCGGGAAATGCCGCATATCCACAAGGGCCCGCGTGGGCTTGACGGATGATCCCCTGGCCGTATCATAGGTATTATGACCGCCGCGTTCGGCGCCGGTGCCCGAATGCTGGTCACGCCCTTTCCTTGCCATTCAGGCTCCCTCCGGCACATCATGCCATCCGGCATGTTTCTCCGCCCCCTCTGTGGACAGGGGAGAGGCAGGTTTTCCGATGGGTGACATGAGAGCGGTCACGTGGCGCGCACTGAGCATGAAGGATCTCCGCGCCATCGCCGGTGCGGAGCAGGTCCCCGGCCGATGGCGCATGCTTCGTTCTGAGCTGGTGCGCGAGATTCGCAGCAGAGCTGCCAAAGACCCGCAGTTGCGCGCACGCGTCCGAGTGAAGATCGGTCACGCCAGGGTCAGCGGCAAGCGGCTCGGCGCTCCCCCGGATCGCGGAGAGAGTTCCCTGCCGGCCGCATCGCTGCCGCCGTCGCCTCCGCCGGACAGCGCATCGGAGATGACTCCACTCCCGTCACTCCACCGGGACCAGGGGAAACCGATCCCCGACACCTACGGGGACGATCGGTTGCGTCTGATGATCCGTGATCCGTATACCGGATATGCCTATTGGGAACTCGCGGGTCTGGCGATGGAGCGTCTGTGGCGCCTCCATGGCGTCAGCTTCCTGCACACCGCGCAGTGGCGACTGCGTGTCGATTCGCTGCTGACCCGCACCGGATGGCAGTTGCCCGTGGATGTCCACGCCTGTCGCGCGTATGTCCCGCTGCAACCCGGGCAGCTGTATGCTATTGCACTGTGCTTCCTGGATGCCGAGTCCAGGTTGGTCGAGGTGTTGCGGGCCGGACCGGCACACACACCCAGTGATGCCGTGTCCCCCTTGGTGGATGAGGAGTGGCCCGTTGCACCCTACGACTTGTTGGCTCTGACAGGGGGATTCGACCGTTCGGGGAAATGGCTGGTATGCTCCCCGTCCATATGGCAGGCGCGGCTGCGCGGGAGCCTGCGGAGCGAGGCGGAATCGTGATGATCGCGCCGACAG
>JALOPK010000287.1 GCA_025453925.1 Candidatus Eiseniibacteriota bacterium
GCTCAGGACTCTCGGAGTCCTCAACGAATGGGTCGACGGACGGATCTGGAAATTCGAGGTCGATAACCGGCTCTTCCACCGATGGCGGTTCGGCGAGAAGATCCCGCCTGACCACAACTGCCCCGAGTATGTCGGCAAGCGGCTCTTCATGCGCCGGCTGGTCAATCTGCTCCACGAAGTAGGCGCCTCGGAGCTGGCCCGGCAGTATGAATGGTGGACGTGCAAGAGCCAACCGAATGCCCTTCGGCGCCTGTCGACTTCGTCCGGGGAGGGTGGGCTCACCGCCATCGACTTTGCCTCGGGGCTGGTCTTGCTCCCCCTGCTGCCTATGAGCCCAGCTGATGTCTGCCTCATTGTTCGCGGTCTCGCGCGTGGCCGGTTGGTTCAGTTCGACCGGGGGGACCTGCGGAGGCTTCGGTCGTACGTCGCGTCAAACTCCGTGCTCTTCGAGGACATGGGTGGTGCGCTCGACGAACTCGAGGAACAGGAGACACGCTACCGCGCATCGCAGCCCGATGTCACCCATCATGGCGTGCGTCTCCTCACTGATCGAACGCTCCGGTCAGACATCCGGAGAGGCGCCGTCCAGGCGTGGCTGCATCTCGGGCATCTGGATGCCGCGCACGCCGCATCGCTGAACAGCCGGACTGGCGCGTTCCGGCTCCTCTACGCAGTCTCATGGATTCCGCTGGTCGGGAAGCTCATTCTGCGGCTCTGGGGTGAGGGCAGGTCCCGTGAGCATGCGGTTCGCTGCCTGCGGAGCCCCTCCTACCTCTGCCGAGCGTTCCGCGGGGACCGGGCGGCAACGCTGATTCAATGGGCCCGCGGAGAACGGATTACTCCCCAGCGGGCGCGCGTGCTTCTGGACAAACCCATCCGGTTCGCCGTTGAGCGGGTCGGCCTCTCGTGGCTGCCGCCGGTCTGGCATCGTTCGCTGGCGGAGCCATCGTGGGCCTGGCGCACCGTCAAGGCGAAGTTGGGCAGGGCCATCCGTTTCCTCGGTGATCCCGCATACCGTGAAGAACAGCTGCTCAGCGAGGTACGCGAGGGCCGCGAGGAAGGGATGCTGACGGACAGCGAGGCCGACCGGGTCGTCGCCCAGATCAAGGACCCCTACATCCAGAAATACCTGCGCTGTCTTGCGGTACACATCTGCACGCTGTTCATCAGCGAAATCACGGTCGTCATCGTGACGGCCGCGGTGACCCTCTACTGCCTGCTGCACCGCGGCATGCCCTGGGCCGCAAGCCTGGGCGCGGGCGGGGCAGCGGCAGCGGCCATGCAGCTCTTGCCAATCTCGCTGGGCTCGTTGACCCGCGGAACCTACGTGGTCTTCATTATGATCAAGGAACGCGACATCAGGAACTACTACATCGCTGCGCCGATTTCTTTCATCCGCGTCATTGGCTATCTTGCGTTTCCCCTTCAGATGGTCTCCCATGACCCCGCACTTGCGAGGTTCCTCGCCGGAAGATGGACTCGCCGGATGGTTCGCATCATCCCGGTGTTCGGCGAGCATGGGGCATTGCTGGAGCACGGCGTCTTCGACGCGTTCTTCAACCTTCCTCTTTCACTCGCCCGGCTGATGCGCCGGCGCAAACGGAGGACCGCCCCGGGACCCGGCGCACCCGTCGCTTCGTGACCCTCGGGCCGAGGAACCGATCCCGGCGCAGATGCCGCTCAGACGCCCGGCAAGGCCCCGCCAGCGCAGCTTCGCACTCCGAGACGAAACCACCACCAGGGCATGGCCCCGCCTCCTGAGCGCATGCATCTCTTCCAGTCTCAGCACCGGAATCCATGGCGGCAGGCGTCGACTCGGCCGCATGGAGAAGGGGATTCCCCCGTAACGATTCTCGAGGGAGAGGATCTCGTGCATCGAAAGCGAGAAGGGCTGGCGAACCGAGTCGAACATCGGGATATGGTCCAATCCGTCGGTCGCAACCGCCCCAAGAAGGAGTTGCCTGAGCCGTTCACGAGAGGAGCGATCAAGGGTAGTGAAGTGAGACCCGATAGCGGCGTAGAGCTCAGGCCTTGATCGCGCCACGAATTCCTCGCCTGAACTGATGCTCTGCGCGTAGGTGGGCTCGAAAGAGGAATCGTGAGCATCCCAAAGCCCTTCCACCACATACCCGTCCGGGTCAAGGAACCGTCGGAATCCGAACCGTATCCCCTGTTTGAGGAACGAAACGGTGCTGAGCCGGCCGGCCAGTGGTATGCCCAGCATGCCCCTACCGCGGGAATCCTCCGCCTTCGAGACGAGGACCTGCCCCTTGAGGATCGAGGGTAGATTGACGGCCTTGCCGTTGTAGCGGATCGGCACCGAGGCGCCGGCGCAGAAGAAGGCGATCTCCTTTCGCTCCGAATTCCTCGCCCGGTTGATCCGTCGGATCGCGATCTGATAGCCTGGCCTCCGCTCCCCGCGCGGCTGCAGCTTCCCGCGCCCTCGTTCGGCAACCAGCGTCCAGTCCTCGGAGGACACCTCAACCCTGGAAAACAAAAGCGCCAGTGACAGGATGGAAGTGCCGTGCTCCCGCTCCAGAGCCTCCAGCACCCTCTGCTGCTGGGCCGGATCGTCCCCCCCCAGGACCGAGAGGATGAGGTCACGCTCGGTGCGCGGGAATGCGAGGCCGTCTTGCCGAACCGCAACATGCGCGCTGCTGCTGACGATGTCGATACTGGAGGGAAGGTGACGCATTGCGTGGCGGACGAGCTGAACCAGGAAGTGCACATCATTGAGGTGTTGCCGTTCCGCGATCTTGCGCAATTCCGCCGCGAGATCGATGGTCAGAGCCAGGTTTTCAGTCACGGCCCCGCTCTCCCTCAGTGGGACGAATGGCGTCCTCGCCCCAGTGGCGGCGAACCCGGTCAAAGGCGGCCCTGAACAGGCCTTCACAGGAGAGGTAGATCGGGAGCGCGCTCACCAGCATGCTGGCAGCATCGAGAACACCGCACCTGCTCCGCTCCACCCTCTCGCGCATTGCGGCGATCAGCGGATCGTCCTCTCCCAGCAGCGCATGGCGCCTGCCCCGCCCGTCACGCAGCTGAATCTCCAGTCCTCGGATTCCGGACCCCGGCACCACATGAACCCGGAAGAGCGGATCCGCAGCGCGCACGACCCGCTCAACCAGGAGCAAGAAGTCAGGCGCCGGCCGGTCCTCGGCAATCAGGTCGTCCAGCCAGGTCACGGGGGGAAGGTAGGGAGCCATGGCTTTCGTCATCTCCGATGAGCCGTCAACCACCGGAACGCGGGGAAGATAGGCCAGTACTGGCGCACCAGGGGCCGCACCGAACAAGCGGCCCTGGGATGCCAGTCGCCCCAGTTCGAACAGACTCGTTCTACGCCCGTCGAGCAGGGGTATCACGGGGCGGAAATGAAGGTGCGCCTTGAGCGGCGCCCCACGATCCTGCAAGTGATCGAAAAGATGTCTGACGTGAAACGGATCGGGCCTCGCGCGCCGGGCGTGGCGCTCCACGGCATATCCGACGATTCCTAGGAGCCCAACCGCGCCCAGGAGCCACCCGAGGATACGGCGCGAGGGGGATGAAGAGACGCCGGCTGTTGTCTCCGACGGCCCTTGGCAGTTGCGGGGTGCACCCGCCGCAGGAACGGCCCCGGTGAGATCGATAAACGCCCAGTCGTCCGCGCAGTATGCTGTCAGCGCGTGGAGGGGCCCGGTAATTCTGCCATTCCTCCCCGACATGGCAACGGCAAGGTGAGCCTGGATACCGGCCGAACGGAGCAACAGCGCCATCACACCGTTGATCACATCGCAGTCGCCGGCGCCCCGTGCCAGGGCCCCGTCGAGCCACCGACCGGCCTCCGGGGGGGACTCGTGCTCCCGCCGGTACACGAACGACCTTCCTACGGCCGCGGCCAGCAGGGCCACCTTCACGTCGAGCCCCGCGCCCGCGGCCTTCGCCAGCGCTACGCTGAAGGAAGGCGGCCACGCGACATCCGGCGCCCCGGCGGGGAGGCACGACACGGGCAGGTGCCCCGGCACCGCGACGTACGAGATCCACCCGGGCGTGGGAGCGACAACCAATGCCTCCCCGTGTGATCCCTGCCACACACTGCGAGACAGGCCGTTGTGCCGGAGGGAACGAACGGCGACCACATGGCCTGGAGGCGTGGGCAGCATCATGGGGAGTCCCCCCCCGGACACCCGCATGCGAACCTCAACCTTGGCGCCCGTGTCAGGGTAGTCGGGGTAGGCGCCCTCCGCGTGCAGGGGTTCGCCCACGAATCCCTGCTGGGGATCGAATCGCGCCAGCAGCCTCGCGATGAACACCACCTCCTCAGGGCCGCTGTACGAGAAATCCCATGTCGGGATGCCGCCCTCCTCCGGCACTGACGCGCCATCCACGCCGAATGCCCGCTCGATCCGGTCAACGGGCTGTGCCGCCTGTCGGGGCGCACGGCCGGAGGAAGCCAACCCCAGCCTGTGGCGAAAGACACGCCAGTCGGCCTTCCCCGCACCCAGAGACCCTGCGACGATCCCTCCCAGGATCACCGCCAGTGCGGCCAGGGCCGCGGGATGCTCCATCAGGCATCGTCCGGCGCGCCACCAGAGGTTGCGAAGATCCATGGGCATGACGCCACGAAGAAGCCGGTGATGAGCGGCGAGCAGTTCCTTCTCACATCGGCGGACGGCTCGCCGCAGGATCTCATCCTCCATCACGCTCCGACGATCCACAAGCACCCGAAAGGAGTCGGCGTTGATGTGGACAACCGGGTAGAGTCCCCAGCCGCCGCGAGGCGCCGAGACTCCGTGCGAAGGTATGACCTCTTCGAGGCTTACCAGTTCTCTCACAAGGATACCGGCAGTGTAGATTCGAACCAACGGCACGTAGGCCGGATGTGCGCCGCGTAGTGCCGCAGCCGATCGCGGACGGCGGCATGCAGCCCATCGACCGCGGCCGGCCCCGCGCCTCCGTCTCTGGTGAGCTCCACACGGGTCCCACGGTGCGGGATCGTCACGGGGACGGCTGTCAGCGTGCCCGCTCGACAATCGATCTCGAGTCCCACAGCGCCCTCGGCGCTGCGGGACGTCACGGTCACCGAGCGGGGCGCGAATCTCAGGATCGACCAGAATCCCACGCCGAAGTACCCGATGCTGCCGTCCTCGCCCTTGCTCGACGCATACAGACGCAAAAGGTAACGCCGTGCGACCTCCTCGCTCATGCCGTGCCCGTCATCCTCACACGCCACGGACTCTCCGGCGGCATCATCCGCGACGGAGAGGTCGATGCGCCCGGCGTGGGCATCACGGCTGTTCTGCACCAGCTCGCGGAGAAACACCCACGGGTCGTCGCCGTAGCGTTGGGCCTCCTCGGCGGCGCGAGCGAGAAACGGCGCCGCCCCCATCAGGGAGACAAGATCACCGTCGCAATGAAGGTCCCCATTCTTGAGATCCGACCCGTGTTCCGACCCCGCTGGGTCATCAGGTGATGACCGTCCGTCGGCGTGAGTCGGCAGGATCACTCCTTGAGGGCGGTGACGCGGAAGAACCGCTGCGGAGAGCCGCTCTCACCGGTCCAGATCGTGTCGGCCGTGGTGCCCTCAATGCCCCAGGAGGAGATCGGATCGTGCGCCCCTTCCGACGAGAAGATCTTGTAGGTAATCGCGAACGGGGAGGGTCTCCATGTGATCGCCACCGTCGGGGCGACTCTGACGATCTCAGTGACAACAGGGGGGGCGGGCGGGATGCCATCGCAGTCGTGCTGATACGTGATCGCTCCGCATGTCGCCAGCGAATCCTCGAACTCCCACCATGAGGCGTCCTCGCCCTTGAGGTGGAAGTCAAGCCAGGGAAGGACAAAGGCCTCGGTAAGAGCGTGCTGCGTGTCACGGTCAATCAAGGGGTCCGGCGCCCCGACTTCTCCCAGCTCGCAGTAGAAGTTCGACTCGGCGAATTGGCAATGGCTCCCTCCGGTGATCGAGACGAAGGTCTTGCAGGGAGATGCCAAGGCCTGGTACAGCGGGATCTGGTGCTGGCCGGGCGGCGCCACACCGTCGTACGATCCGGACACCACCAGGCAGGGTACCAGGACCCCTGCTGCCGCGGAAATCGCTGACGGATCTGTCTCAGCAGCAGCCAGGTTGGCCAGCGCAGTGATGGAGGCATCGGACGCGGCAGCCAGAACCGCGGCTCCGCCGCCCATTGAATGGCCCATGACGGCGGACGAGGAATCGAGGGCTCCATAGAACGGGGAAGCCGGTGTCATGGCCTCCAGACGGAGTCGCGACACAAGAAACGCCAGGTCCAGCGCCAGTTCTGCGTGATCCGGCACCAGCCCGGATTCCGTGCGCGGAAGGGCGATGACATACCCCCGGGGAGTCATGGCCTGCCAGATATTCGCGTACGCACTCCACGACATGAGGTATCCGTGACCGAAAACGGCCACGGGGAATCCTCCATCCTCGGGCTGCGCAACCGGCACGTTGTTGCCGGCTGCGTCGGCAGGGTAGTAGATCTCCGTAAGAATCGCCCTTTCGTCTCGGGATGGATCGACGAAAGTGATGCTGCGGTGCCCGATCTCCCATGGAGTCTCCTGGGCCCACCCGGGGGAAGGCCCCGCGATACGGCCCAGACACCAGAGGAGAACGGCCACGGTGTCGCTCCGAATCGAGACCAAAGCCTCACATCCTGAGTGCTTCCCCAACCTTCACTCCAAGTTCCGCCATCCGATAGGGCTTCTGGACAAACCCGCTCATTCCATCGTCCAGGGCCTCCTGGATGCGGCCGTTCATTCCGAAACCGGTGGACAACAGCACCCGGATGGACGGATTGAGCTTCCGGAGCTCGGCGTAACACTCCCTCCCGTCCATCTCCGGCATGACAAGATCAATGATGACAAGGTCCACCGCGTCCGCGTGCTCGCGGTAGTACTGCACCGCCTGACTTCCGCTCTCTGCCGTCACAACCTCATGGCCCAGTTCCCGCAGAAGGTCACTCGCCACGTTTCGAACGACTTCTTCGTCATCAACCACCAGAACACGGCCGTGAGCGCAGGCGATGGCTGCCGGACCTTCGGCGGCGGCGCCCGCCCCCGCGCTCGGGGAAAGCGGGAGGTACACCTTGAAGGTCGCGCCCATTTCCGGTTCGCTGTACACCTCGATGTGCCCGCCATGGTTCCTCACGATGCCGTAGACCGTGGCGAGACCCATGCCGGTACCCAGACCAGGGGCCTTGGTCGTGAAGAACGGCTCGAAGATCCGTTGCTGGATCTCCTTGGGAATGCCCTGCCCGGTGTCCGTCACGGAGAGGAGGAGACGGGGCCCGGGCGTTGCCTCCGCATGGGATCGGCAGTACTCATCGTCCAGCCGCACGAGTTCGGTCTGGAAAATGAGTTCTCCGCCGCCGGGCATCGCGTCACGAGCGTTGATGCCGAGATTCAGCAGCACCTGGTGCATCTGCGCGGGGTCACCGGTCACCGTTGCGTCGCGGGCATTGAGGTTCAGCGACATCCGGATGCTGGGATCCATGGTGCGACACAGCAGCGCCACGACCTCGTGGATGGAGCGATGCAGGTCGACGGAGAGGACCTGGAGCTTGCCCCGTCGGGCGAAACCGAGGAGCTGTTTCGTAAGATCGGAAGCCCGCTCGGCGGTGTTCTCGATCGTTCGAGCGGCAAGGTGCGCGCGGCTGTTCTCCGGCAGTTCCTTGGTGAGAATGCTGGCGTAGCCGATGATGCCGGTCAGGAGATTGTTGAAATCGTGGGCGATCCCCCCGGCGAGCTGACCGATGGCCTCCATCTTCGCCGCCTGGCGAAGCTGTTCCTCCAGTCGCTTCCGCTCGGTGACGTCCCGGCCGCTGCCCTGGAATCCAACTATGATGTC
>JALOPK010000288.1 GCA_025453925.1 Candidatus Eiseniibacteriota bacterium
CTTGACCGCTCGGTCGATGTTGTCGGCCGGCATGTTGGCGGCCCGGGCAGCCAGGACTGCGCTCCTCAGCCGGGGGTTGCTCGCCTGATCGCCACCACCCATCCGGGCGGCCGTGCTGATTTCGCGAATCAGCTTGGTGAACACCTTGCCTCGCTGGGCGTCTTGCGCGGCTTTCTTGTGCTTGATGGTCGCCCACTTGGAGTGTCCGGACATCGCTACTCCTCCAGCGCCGCCTTTGCATCGGCGACAACCCGTTCAGAGATCTCTCCCGGCACTTCCTCATAGTGGCTGAACCGCCGGGAATGCATAGCCCGTCCTTGGGTGATGGAGCGGAGCTGGGTAGAGTAACGATCCAGCTCCGCCATCGGGACGGAAGCCTTGACCGTCTGGTATCCCGCCCTGCCCTCGACGCCCTGGATCTTGCCTCGCCGGGAACTGAGGTCGCCCATGACGTCGCCGAGGAATTCCTCGGGCACCACGACCTCCACCACGTAGACCGGCTCCAGCAACACCGGCCTGCATTGCTCCATCGCCTTCTTGAAGCCCATGGAGGCCGCGATCTTGAATGCCATGTCGGAGGAATCCACGTCGTGATAGGAGCCATAGTACAGCGTGACTCGGGCGTCCACGACCTGGTAGCCGGCCAGCACACCCCCGATCATTGCCTCCCGGACGCCCTTCTCCACGGCCGGGACATACTTGCCGGGTACCACGCCGCCGACGATGGCATCGACGAACTCGAACCCGCCTCCCCGAGGCATCGGTTCCACTCGCAGCCACACATCCCCGTACTGACCTCTCCCGCCGGTCTGCTTCTTGTACTTGCCCTGGACCTCCGCCTTTCCCTTGATCGTCTCCCGGTAGGGGATCTTCGGGCGCGACTGGTCGACCTGCACGCCGAACCGGCTCTTGAGTCGTTTGACCATCAGGTCGATGTGCAGTTCCCCCATACCCCAGGCCACGGTCTGCTTGAGCTCGGCGTCGATCACGACGCGCAGCGTCGGGTCCTCCTCCATGAGCCGCGCGAGTCCCGAGGATATCTTGTCCTCATCACCCTTGCTCTTGGCTTTGATCGCCGATGAAATCACGGGTTCGGGGAATTCGGTCTTCGGCAGCACAATCGACTGACGCTTCCCGCAAAGCGTGTGGCCGGTGGCGGTTCCCTTCAGCTTGACCAGACCGCCCATGTCGCCCACGACGGCCTTCGCGACGTCCTCCCGCTCCTTGCCTCGCACAGCCTGGATCTGACCGATCCGTTCTGACCCGCCGGTCGTGGTATTCGTTACCTCGGAGCCTGCCTCCAGCTCCCCGGAATAGACTCTGAATAGAAGCACCTCCCCCAGGTGCCGTTCATACAGCTTCTTGAAGACGAACACCGCCAGGGGACCCGCGGGGTCGGGCGCGAGTTCGATTTCGTCCTGCCCCTTCATTCCCTTGACGGGTCCCCGCATCGTGGGATCAGGCAGCAGTTCAACCACGGCATCCAGGACCTTCAGCGCCCCGGTCTCGTCGTCGGCGCACGTCACAAGCAGTGGGAACAATTCGCCCTTTGCGGTTGCCGCCCGAATTCCCTCCCGCAGCTTCTCCTGAGGCAGCGTGCCCTGTTCGAGATACGATTCAAGAAGGGCTTCGTCCGTTTCCGCCACGCTTTCCATGAGCTTCGAGCGGTACTCCTCGAACTGGTCGGTGAACTCGGCCGGCACGGGCCCCTTGTGGCCATCCCGGAACACGGCTTCGCCGCTCGTGAGATCGATGACGCCCTGGAAGTTGCCCCCAAGGCCCATGGGAATCGAGATCGTCGCAACACCGGAACCGAAGCTCCTGGAGGTTGCTTCGAGGAGCGCCTCGAACTCGGCGTGATCCTTGTCCGGCTTGTTCACGACGAACAGCGTCGGAAGCCCGAACCGCCGCGCTTCATCCCACACGCGCTGGGTGCCCACGGCAACACCGCCGGTCGCATCAAGGACGATGAGCACGCTGTCTGTCACCCGGAGTGCGGCCTGAACCTCGCCGACGAAGTCAAGGTACCCGGGCGTGTCTAACAGGTTGATCTTGCAGCCTGCATGCTCGATGTAGGCCAGTCCCAAGGAGATGGTCATCTTCCGTTCGATCTCGTCCGGATCACTGTCGAGGAGTGAGGTCCCCTGATCAACGCTTCCCCGTCTGGCGACCCCTCCACTCGCATGGAGGAGTGCCTCCGCGAGACTCGTCTTCCCGGACCCGCCGTGACCGATGAGCGCAATGTTCCTGATGTCAGTTGGCTGATACTCCTTCACTCGCCGATCTCCTTCCTCAATGCCGCGCCGCGCCAGTCCGGACGGTACATCCCGTCCCCCGCGAAACGCCTCGTCGGGTCAAACCCCGCAGGTCTGCCGTATGGATGATGCCAGGGATACAGAATCATGGTGATTCGGAGACAATTAGATATGATATCATCCGGTATGCCGTGGCGTCAAGCAGCGGCAACGTCGCGGCACTCACGCGAGTGGTCCCCGACCTAGTGGAGGCCTCGCGCCCACCCCCGATGGCAGAGCCCGCGGCGACGAGGGCCGGCGGCGATTCGATCCCCGTTGAGTGGCGCTTTGGTGGTGGAGCGCCGCGAGGCGCGACGGAGATGATCGCATCGTGACCGAATTCACTCCCACGGGGGCGGCGGTCGCGGTTGACACCGCTCCGACCGGGCAAGAGCCTGGTGCATGGACGGTGGTGGAGCGTCGTGAGGCGCGACGGAGATGATCGGATCGTGACTGAAGTCACTCCTGCCGGAGCGGCAGTCGCGGTTGACACCGCTCCAGCGGGATCGGCCTTGTATTACAGCACCGGATGCAAGCCGCAGTAGCGAAGATAGAGTGATGGATCATATAGGACATGTCCTATATCCCTTCTTGAGGCGGCCAGCGGACGCCGCGGAGTGCCGGACACGGGCGAGCGTGGTGGAAGGCACAACGGAGATCTCCCCCGCAATGTCGAAGGGGCGAGGCCGTCGGGCCTCGCCCCCAATCCGGAGTTGAGAGAGGTCTATCTTCGAGCGCGGTTCCGCTGTGTCTCGGTTGATGCGGGACCTTCCGCGCGGGCGCGCTCAGCCGATGGCGCACGTTCGCGTTCCTGCCGATACTGCTCCCGGCCGGACCGTGCAGGGGAAGCGCCCCCGCTGGGGGATTCCTGTCGGTGCCGAGGTTCCGGATCTCGGGCTTGGCGCGACGGCTGATCCGCTGGGCGAGCCGGTTCCCTGACGGGCTCCGCTTCTCTCACGCGCCCCCGCTCAACCGGTCGTGCATCAGGGCGTGGTTCCGCATCCCTGACTCGCTCCCGGGAAGGCGCCCTCTCCGGGGCGGCGCGCTCTCGCTCGACTCGCGGCGCCGCACTTTCACGGTCCCGCTGCCACCTCGAGTCCCGCTCGAGCGGGCGGCTGCTTCCCTCCCGCTGCCTGATGACCGGCGCAGATCTGCCTGAGACGCGCTCGATCACTTCCCGTTCGGGCGCCCTGGTCAGCGAGTAGCCGCTCTTCTGGCGCTGATCGAGCTCGTGCACCACCGTGGTCTTCACGCGATGCTCGGGAAGCCGCTCTCCGGAGAGCGAGGGCGAGAGGAACCGGTGGTTGTCGACCACCATCCAACGGTCATAGTGCCGGTGATAGTCGGGCTGGCGCCAGTAGCCATAGCACCAATCGGGGGGCGCCGGCGTCCAACCGACCCAATCCGGGCCTGAAATCCACACCACCCATGCCGGAGCCCAAATGCGACCGGGCACCCATACCCAACCGTTGAAGGGAGTCCAGAGCCAGCGGCCATAGTGGTCGGTCACGTGGCCCCAGGGGTCATGAGAGACCCACGTCCAACCCCACGGACTCCAGGCCCAGTGTCCCTGCACGTATGGTTGCCAGGCCGCGTGAGCCGATGGAATCCAGACATCACCGACCTCCGGCATCCACACCCATCGCCCGTGGACCGCCAGGTCACTGTCCCAATGAAAGTCCACGCTGATGAGGGCGTGAGAAGGGACCGCCACCAGCAGCACCAGCGCAACCAGGATGCCTCTCATGATTCTCCTCCGTGTTAGGGTTCCAGGTCGGCATCAGCCACAACCTCCGGCAAAGCAGGAGTCGTGCCGGGCCGAGGGATGGAAGCAACGGCGTTGTGTCGCAATGGTGTGCGGGCAGACGGCCGGCGTGATCCGACCACCACCGTGTGGCGAAACAGCCACACCATCGTCGCCGCGTGGGGACATCCGGCCATCGGCAGGTTTGAGAAGCGGATTGGTTGCATCCGCGCTGCTGTCGCGGCTGAGATCGCTCGTACCGGACAACCTGAGCATCGCGCGGCGCCATGGAAGAACGAGCCGGGTCCGCGGAGTTCGACCGGACCGCGGTGACGACGATGCACAGTGCAGCAGGGGAGCCGGTCTTCCGCCGGCGGGCGGGCACGAGGGGTTGCTCTCCTCCGGGGGCGGGCCGGCGCGATCGGTGGGCACGGGCGCTGGGAGGGACGGGAGGCGGGTTCTACGCAGGTGAGCTGGCGCGGCAGGAGAGATCTGAGCGAAGCCCCACCCCCGGTCGAGTTTCCACTTCGAGCGGCTCCCTTGACATCCGCAGTCCGCCGCATAATCTGTGCGCGCACTTCGGGGCGTAGCGCAGCCCGGTAGCGCACTGGCATGGGGGGCCAGTGGTCGCTGGTTCAAATCCAGTCGCCCCGACCAAGGGCCGGCCGTCGAGGTCGGCCCAGTTTCTATGTCCCCTGACGCTCCTCCGCCGGAGAACGGGAGAACGAAGGGCCCGATGCTCGTACTGCTCACCAACGACGACGGTGTGGGGGCCGAGGGAATCGGGGTA
>JALOPK010000289.1 GCA_025453925.1 Candidatus Eiseniibacteriota bacterium
CGAGGCCGTGGCGCCTTCCGGAACGGTTCGCCCCTACCCGGACGACAGACGTCTCCCGCACGGGCGAACCCTCCGGGGTCTGCAGAGGGCGAGCCGTTCCGGCGATGGTCGTGGCGCGAGGCCGTGGCGCCTTCCGGAACGGTTCGCCCCTACCCGGACGACGCGCGATCTCGCGTCGGGCGGCCCACCGCGCGCCGCGTCACTTCCTGAGCGCGAGGACCTCGTCGTGGGCCAGCAGCGCCTGCAGGAGCGCGGCGTGCGCCTCGCGTGAGCCCCACAGCAGCCACTGGCACCGGATGCTGCGGTGGCCCTTGGAGATCCTCTCGGCGTGGATGCGGAGCCCGTGCGCGGCGAACAGCGTGCGCAGCTCGTCGATCAGGGCGGGGCGCAGCGCGCAGGTAGCGTCGTAGGCCACCCGGTAGTGGCCCCGCGTCATCCGCTGCTCGATGGTCGGCAGCACCGCGAGGACGATGAGCGCCATCGCGGACACGGCGATGGCCAGCGCGACCTGGTCGCTGCCGACGGCCATGCCGATCGCCGCGACGAGCCAGACGGTGGCGGCGGTGGTGAGGCCCTTGACCTGCCCGCGCTGGTGGAGGATCGCGCCGGCGCCGAGGAAGCCGACGCCGCTGACGATCTGCGCGGCGATCCGCCCGGGATCGCCGGTGGTGCTCAGGCGGCGTGAGAGCACGGTAAAGAGCGTGGCGCCGACACTGATGAAGATCATCGTCCGCAAGCCGGCGGCCTTGTCCTGATACTCGCGCTCGGCGCCGATGATGCCGCCGAGGAACATCGCCAGCACCAGTTTGAGCACATCCTCCCAGTTCACGGCCATACCTGCGCCCCCTCCCTGTAGAGACGGCCCACCGGGCCGTCTTCTGCCTCCGGCTCCTATCGCGGACCCGGAAGACGCCGCGCGTCAGAACGCCGGCTTCCGCGCAGCCGTCGTCTGCGCCGCCGTCGTCTGCGCCGCCGTCGTCCGCGACGCCTGGTCCAGACGCATCCTGATCTCGTCCCGCCCCTCGTAGTCCGCCCGGGCCCCGCCGGGAGGCAGCGCGATGCGGCGGAAGCCGAAGCGCTCGTAGAGCAGGCGCCCCGGTCCGTCCTCGGCTGTCCAGAGCTCGATGGCGGGCACCTGCCGCTCCGTGCAGTGCTCGATGAGCGTCTGCACGAGCATGGAGCCGATCCCGCGCCGGCGGAACTCGAGCCTGACGTACATCCTGCGCAGCTCGACGAACGCCCCCGTATCCTGCCCGCCGATATGCCCCACCGGCTCCTCGTCGACCCAGGCCATCCAGAACCCCCCTCGCCCCGCGAGATAGGCTTCGTCGATTCGCTCCATATCCATCTCAGGGTAGTTGGGGTTGGTCTCGTCGTAGGGCAACGTGAGGTCGGGCGGGCCCTGAAGCGAGCTGTCGACGCAGATGCCGCCTTCGGCGCAGATGCCGCCTTCGGCGCAGATGCCGCCTTCGGCGAGGTGGTGGGCGTGCAGGCGCCACATCGCGTACCAGTCCCGCCACTGGAAGAGCCGGATGGCTACGTCAGGCTCCGGCCCGGTTGCGTCGTTGCGTCCCATCGTCCACCTCCCCCAGGCGCGCATAGGCACCCTCGACACCGTCATTGTATGCGGCTCGCGTTTGGCTGCAATGCGCCCGGCAACCGCGGTTCTCCCCAGAATCGCCGCGTTATCCCCAAGATCTGGGGGTGTTGTCCACAGCCGCCACGAGGGGTGGGAGTGTACCCAATCTGAAAACTCGTGCAAATTGGTGGCTCTGGTGGGTAGACGAACTAGAACTTTTGTTCTAGTATGGAGGTGAGGAGTTGAGAGATGCGAGGACACACCATGGAGAGGATCGGGATCACGGCGGTCTGCGCCCTGCGGGTGGGTGCGGTTGGCATCCGTCTGGCGCGCCACCTGGCGCTGCGCTGGGGTGCCGGCGGACCGCGCGATCCGCTGCTGACGCTCGGCAGGTCCCGATCTCACTCGACGGCGCAAGGCACCTACCTCAACGCGGACGGCAGCGTCAACCCGACGATGGGGCCCGAGTCGGCTCCGACGTCGCTGGGGGACAATGCGGTGCCGGTGCCGTCGATCGACGACGTGGTGCGCGACCTGGCGACGAAGCAGGCGCGGCTCTCGCAGTACATCGAGACGTGCCTCGAGAGGGGCGTG
Source organism: Candidatus Eiseniibacteriota bacterium (assembly GCA_025453925.1). GTDB lineage: Bacteria > JAFGKV01 > JAFGKV01 > JAFGKV01 > JAFGKV01 > JAFGKV01. The sequence goes on from JALOPK010000289.1 coordinate 2,174, forward strand.
GCCGTGCCCGAGCTCACGCGGCTGTTCACGCTCCACGGCCAGAACTCCAGCCGCCTGGGTCGGCTGCTGCGCGATCGGCTGGTGCTGTCGGGCGAGGCCGGCGATGTGGTCGCCGAGGCGATCGCGCTGGCGCTCGATGACCTGGAGCAGGAGCTGGAGGTGTCGCAGTGACGCCTCAGCAGACTGAGGGTGTGCCTCAGCGGACCGAGGGTGTGCCTCAGCAGACTGAGGGTGCGCCTCAGCGGACTGAGGGTGTGCCTCAGCGGACTGAGGGTGCGCGGATCAGGCGCGGGGCACGCCATCTCCTGGGCGACCTGTCAAACTTCTCGCGCCTGGTGCTCAAGCGCCCGCTCCGCGCCTACCAGCTCGAGCCCGCCCGCGCCATCCTCGACTCGATCCTGCACCATCGCGGGCTCACCTTCGCCGTGATGATGTGCCGGCAGGCAGGCAAGAACGAGCTCTCCGCCCAGCTCGAGGCCTATCTGCTCAATCTCTTCCGCCGCGCCGGCGGATCGATCGTCAAGGGGTCGCCCACCTATAAGCCCCAGACCTACAACTCGATTCTGCGCCTCTGCGATCGGATGGACAACGCGCTGAATGCGGCCCGCTACCGGCGCCGCGAGGGCTACATCGTCGAGCTGGGTGCCGCCCGCGCGTTCTTCTTCTCTGCCGAACCCACCGCGCACGTCGTCGGGGCCACGGCGTCGCTGCTGCTGGAGGGCGACGAGGTCCAGGATATCGGTCAGGAGAAATGGGACAAAGACTTCACCCCGATGGGTGCCTCAACCAATGTGTCCACCGTCTTCTACGGTACCGCCTGGACCTCGTCGACGTTCCTGGCCCGCACGATCGCGGCTCTGGAGGAGCAGCAAGCCCGCGACGGCATCCGGCGGGTGTTCAGCGTGGACGCCGACCAGGTCGCCACGGAAGTCCCCGCCTACGGGGACTTCGTGCGCTCCCAGGTCGCTCGCCTGGGCCGCCAGCACCCCCTCGTCAAGACGCAGTACTTCCTCGAGCCCATTGACGGATCCGGCGGCCTGTTCCCCCCTGCGCGCCGGGCTCTGATGCACGGGTCGCATCCCCGCCGCCACGCACCGGAGCCCGGCCGTCAGAACGGCTTCGGCCACCGCTATGCGCTCCTCATCGATGTCGCCGGTGAGGATGAACAAGAGGGCGGACCGCTGGACCGCCTGCTCTTGGCCAACCCCCGCCGCGATGCCACCGCCATCACCATCGTCGATGTTCTCGCCTCCGCCTCCTCCCCTACGCCCATTCCGATGGGTGTGGGGGAGGCTGGGAGGGGGGTCTCCTCCTCCCCTCCGGGCGGCCTCTTGCCCGGGGGGGAGGAGGGGAGGGGGGGAAGCTGTTCCGACAGCCACGTGCTCTCCAGTGGCCCCCAGCGCCCTCAGGAACGTCTGTTCTATGTTGTCGATAGATCTCTATGCCTGGGGACCCCCCATGCGGCCCTCTACGCCAAGCTCCTCGCCCTGGCGGAACACTGGCACGCCGCCTGGGTCGTCGTCGATGCTACCGGCGTGGGCGCCGGCCTCGCCGCGTTCCTCGCCAAGGCCCTCGGAGACCGCGTCATCCCCGTCGAGTTCTCGCCCAATGTGAAGAGCGATCTAGGCTGGGATTTCCTAGCCCTCGTCGAGACCGGGCGCTTCCAGGACTACGTCCCCGACGAGGAGCCCGATACCCGCCAGTTCTGGTACGAGGTCGAGGCCTGCACCTACCAGATTGCGCCCGGACCCGGGAAGCGCATGTCGTGGGGCGTCACCGAGTCCCCCGCCTATGACGGCCTGGTCGCCCGCGGACACGACGACCTCCTGATCTCGGCCTCCCTCTGCACCGTTCTCGACAAGCTGCCCATCCCCGGAGACGCGGTCGGACAGGCCGTCTACACCCCGGATCCCCTGGAGGATATCGATGCCGGAAGATGGTGAGGCATGCGGAACCGCGGAGCCGGACGCATGAACATGGATGAACATGGATGAAGAGGATGGAGAGGATAGGACATCTTTCTCCCTTGAAATCCCCCGTCCTCTGCATCCTGTGCATCCTCCCTGTTCCGACAGGCTCCATCCATGTGAGCATCCGGACGCGCAAGCCCCCGAAGCCATCAAGTACAGCCACGACCGCGAGGAGGAAACCATGCAACAACCCCCAACTGACGCTCCTGTCTCCACCAGCTCAGGCACCATGGACCTCTCCTCCTCCCCTACGGGCGGCCCTTTGCCCGCGGGGGCAGGGGAAGGCGTTCCGACGCCCGAGGCTGGGAGGGGGGTCGGCCGCCGCGAGTACCGCTGCACCTTCATGGCCGCCGGGCGCGTCAAGCAGGCAGATCAGAAGCAGTCCGAGTGGCTGATCCCAGCGTCGAGCATCGCCGCAGCTCAAGCTCAGTTCGACGGCCGGCCCGTCTACCTCGACCATCCCGACCTCTATGGCTTCGGGTGCGTCGGAACGCCTCTGCATCAAGAGCCCAAGGTCAGTCGCCTCGTCGGCATCACCTTCGGAGCTCAGTGGTCAGACGCGGAGCAGGCAATGACCGGAAACATCCGACTGTACGATCGCGCCGAGGGATCGCCCGGATGGCTCGTCGGCAAGCTGTTCGACCAGATCCTGGAGGACCAGGCTGCCGGCCGCGACGTTCC
>JALOPK010000290.1 GCA_025453925.1 Candidatus Eiseniibacteriota bacterium
GGCAGGCCCCCGTGCCTGCCCAACGTCGGGCGGCCACGGGGGGCCGCCCCTACGAGAGGTCCAAGGCGATTTGGATTGGATCGTGATGAAGTCCCTGGAAAAGGACCGTGCCCGGCGATACGAGACTGCGAGCGCACTGCTGTGCGATCTCCAACACCATCTGGACTGTGAACCCGTGTCAGCCCGGCCCCCGACCCGGTGGTATCGAGGCAAGAAGCTCCTACGGCGGCATGGGAAGCTGGCGGCACTGCTCGCGACTGTCGCGCTGGCGCTGGTCGCCGCAACGGTGGTCAGCACGTCCCTGTATGTTCGCATGCGTCGGGCTCTTCACGCCGTCTCCACCTTGGAGAGTCAGGCAGACGTGGACCGTAGGCTCTCCGCCGCCCAAAGGCTCTACGGTCAGGGGCAACACTTGGCCGCCCTGAAAGAGCTTGAGGCCACACTCGGGGAGCAAGATCCAGGCCCGCGTGTTCACCTGTTCCACGCCCAGTTGCTTGTCGAGCTCCAGCGCAGCCCAGAGGCACAGGCGGAGCTGCTGCCGCTTACGCAAGCCGAGCCTGAGATTGCGGCGACGGCTCACTATTTGCTCGCGCGAGCCAACATCGGTCAGGACAGGGTCAAGGCGGCCGAACACGAGGCCCTCGCCACGTCGATGCTTCCGGAGACGGCGGAAGCATATGTCCTGCGGGCGATGACGGCAGCGAACCAGGAGGAGGCGCTGGCCTGGCTGGATCGGGCGGTCACCCTCGATGCGTCGCACTACCCCGCCCGTAAGGTGCGCGCCCTGATCTACTACTGTCGAGCCGAAGACGAGAAGGCGGTCGAGGATGTGGCTGCCCTGACTGCCCTGCGTCCGAAGCACTACTTGGGCTACGCGCTGCGAGCGGTGCAGCGGCGTGAGGCGGGGCAACTGGAGGCCGCCCTGGTCGACCACGAGCGTGCCCTGAGCTTGTGCGAGGACACGTCCGAGCGCGTGGACGTCTACGACCAAAGGTACGCGACGCACGTTCGGCGTGGGGACTACGCCTCGGCCCTGCAAGACGCCCGGCGGTTGGCCGAACTGTGCCCCGAGAAACTCGAATACCGGATGTACGTTGTCCTGTGCCTGCTGGGGTTGGAGGACTACGGCGCCGTCCAGCGCGAGTATCGCTCCATCGTGCAAACGAGCCGCTCCTGGGACAGCATGGTCCGCACGGGGCTGCCGGCCCGCGTGTTCCGGGCCCGCAAGGCAGGCCAGACATTTCGAGTCCCTTCCGAACTGGCGGACAAGGCCCCCTTCGCGGCGATCCGCAGGGCGAGCGACGGCTACGACCTCCTCGCGCGCCATGCCGTGCCGGTCCCCGGACAAGCGCAGTACTTGAAGGTATTCTGCTGGTCGCCGGATGGCAAGCAACTGCTCTGCGGTCGCTCCCCCGCCTTTGGAGCCATGGCGCGGACGATCGCGGACGCCGTTCCGGGCCTCTTCGGCGGCTCCTCCCTCAGGATCATCGATGTCGAGTCTGGCCAGGATCGCTACCTGCCCGCCGACAACACGTGGTTCCCGGCTTGGTCTCCGGACGGCAAGCACCTCGCTTTCTCGGACAAGAACAACAATCTGTGTTTGGTCGCGCCTGCGGGCGGCCCGGCGCGGATCGTGGCCCGGGGAAAGATCGTGCAATGGTCGCAGGACTCCCAGCACCTGTACTTCCGAAACTGGTTGGCAACGGACACGCTGTGCTGCCTCGACCTTCGCGACCCGAATCAGACGCCGGTCAAGGTGACGCGGCCGGTGGGGACGTTTCTTCCTTGCGACGAACGGGGCTGGATGGCCTTCGGGACGACGATGGGCATAGAGATTGTCGATCTGGCCTCGGGCTCGGTGCTGCACCGCTGCCCTTGGCTCTGGCCCCGGCCGCAGTGGCCCTTGCACCGGTCACCGAACGGGAAGGAGCTGTCCTTTGCGTCCTGGCGGTCGTATATCCCTGTCGGTCCCCTCGTGCTTGATACCGAGACGAAGGACCTCTACCAGGTGCTTGACCATCCGGCGGATCAGATTCTCTGGTCGCCTGACGGGTCCAAGATCGCCATCGTCGCGGACGACAGGCCCTGGGTCCTTGACGCAGACCCGCATCTCCTGATCAGTCAACGCCTGGGCCAGAGGATCCCCGGGGGAGATCTGATCGCGTATGAGATGGCCAGGGTCAACCGCGCCATCGCCGCCGATCCCCTGTACCCCGAGAACTACTTGGAACGGGCGGTGGCCTACCTGTCCCTCGGTCGGTATCCGGAGGCCGAGAGCGATCTGAGGCAGTTCGAGGCCGTCGTGACCAAGGACGATCACCACATCGGCTATGAGCTCTTCTGGTGGCTGAAGGAGTGCTACGACAACAGCCTGCACGAGGGCGCCGCTCGGCTCGAACCTTACGCCGAGAAGTTCATCCGGCGGTTCCCCGCCGACGTGCCCTCCTTCCGGCCCCTGATCGAGGAAACAGCCGCGCGGTACGAACGCGAGGGCAAGACCGAACTGGCCGGTCGGTGGAAAGCGAAACTGAAGGAACGGGAGACCCAGGGTGATTGACTTGTTGTATCGGAGGACGGGCATGGGATCGAGGAGCCCCCCGTCATCGCCGCGGCCTTGTCTCTGACGGCCGGGCAACCAAGAGTCTTGGAAAATGGCAGTAATGGCGTGCCGCGCGGGTGGTCTGCGCGCACCTAAGTCGATAGGGTCGTGTTCTGAGAAAAGGAGGATCTGGTATGTGCAGCAAGAGAAATATCGTTGTTATGGCATCTGTGGCACTGATCCTGATGCTACTCAACTCCGCCTGGACCGTGTTTGGTGCTGCCGACATCGGTTCGCCTTGGCCGCCGGATCTGGGGCCGCGACTTGATGGCGCCTGGGTTGTTGTCGCGCAAGGGCCGAACGGCCCGCTTGTGCATAACAGCTTCTTGGTAGCCCAGGACGCGCAGGGGCTGAGGTATACACAAATCGTGGAGCACACGCAGTGCTCGCCCACGATTTGGGGGATGCTGCCGGAAGCCAACAGCCATTCCCAGATGATGGGGCTGGTGGAGAAGACCGGTCCAACGACGATGAAGGCCACGATCGTCCACTACGGACTGAAAGTGGGTGGCATCGAGGACCAATTGGTCTACATCTGCGTCACATCTTGGGAAGGTGGGGCTGTTGATGAGGACCACCTGAGCTTCAAGAACACCCAGTCCTTCTATCAGCCGGAGCAGGATGCCGACCACGACGGTTTGCCCGACCCGGGACAGAAACCGTTCCTGTGCGTGCCCTTCGAGGGCATCGCGACGCGGGTGAAGCTCGCGCCAATGTGCGTTCCCGCGCCCATGCCTGCACCATCCAAGTAGGAACACGTGGCTACCCGTGATGGAAGGAGTCGTGCGGAGGGCTGTCACTCAGGTGCAGCCCTCCGCCAATCCATCGACCCCACCCTCGAAAGACAACAACGGAAAGAAGGTGACAAATGAAACGATCCTGTATCTCCCTGATGGCCCTGTCGGCAGTTGTCGCCGGGGTGCTCCTGCCGTTTGAGACGCCGACCGCCCGTGCCAGTTTCGTATTCAGCGCGCCGGTCCAGATGGCAAACATCAATACCGTGTCGTGCGATACGTCGCCATCGATTACAGCCAACGGTTTGGAGTTGTACTTTGCGTCCGCTCATCCCTACGGGGGCGATCTATGCCAAAGCCAGATATGGGTCGTCACCCGCCCCACCGTCAAGGATCCGTGGGGCACGCCGAAGAAGCTCGATCTTCCCGTCAATGCGGGTGTGGTGACGGCGGGTCCGTGCATCTCCGCCGACGGGTTGGAGCTCTACTTCTACTCCGGCCGGAACTTCCTCTTTGCCGGGGACTGCCGAGATCAACTGGGCGGGTACGGACAAACCGATCTGTGGGTGTCAAAACGCACAACGCGTGAGGCTCCCTGGGGTGTCCCGCAGAATCTCGGTCCCGCGGTGAATGGCGCATACTCAGAGATGGACCCCTCCATCTCCTCTGACGGGCTGTCCCTTCACTTCGCTTCCTACCGGGACATGAACTCAAGCGGCATCGTTTTCGATCTCTACGTGACCACGCGCCCCACCAAGAACGATCCTTGGGGCAATGCCGTCCGGCTGCCAGCTCCCATTCCTTTCACGGGCAATCAATTCACTCCGTTCCTCTCCCCGGATGGGCTCTCGCTTTACTTCTCCCAGTCATCCAATTCCCGCGCCTACGATGTATATGTGAGCAGGCGAGCGAGCCTCACGGCCCCCTGGGAAACACCCGTTCCCTTCACGCCGGTGAATTCCCCGCTGAGCGAGTACGCGTTCACCTTTGCGCCGGGCAGTTCAACAATCTACTTCGCCCGCAGCAACAACTGGCCAGGCGTGTCCTGGCCCTGCCGACAGGAACTGCGGTTGGGCCGGCGGAGATCTTTAATATTTCTGAAATCATTCGATTAACCCTTGCCAACAGCAAAGAAGTCACCAGACGTCTGCACCGATCATTGAACGGGTGATCGATACCGGGTAACCGGAATATTCAGGTTTCACCCGCAGAGAACCCAATATGGATTTCAGTATCCTCATATCCACTCGAAACAGGCCTGCACAGTTAAGCCAATGCATCGAGTCTTTAGAGGCGGCAGATCTGGGAGATTCTTGCGAGATTGTGATCATTGATCAATCGGATCAGGCGGTCGAATGGGGAGACCGGCCGAACCTGCGATACTACTGGCGCAAAGACAAAGGCCTGTCGAAAGCCAGAAACCAAGCGGTAAGGCTTGCAACCGGAAATATTCTCTGTTTTATCGATG
>JALOPK010000291.1 GCA_025453925.1 Candidatus Eiseniibacteriota bacterium
CGGGCGCGGGCATCGTGCGCCAGCCGGTAGGAGATGTCGACGGCATGAGTGATGGCGCCTTCCCCGGACAGCCACGACAGGATGTCGGTGTTCTTCACCTCGTTCCAGAGATCGAGCTTGAGCACCCGGCACCCGCCGGGGGACGGCAGGCTGTTCCGGATGATCCGCTGCTCGTCCTCCCGATAGTAGCCGGTGGTGGGCGCCGTGCGGAATTCGTGGAGCTGGCCGGCCTGGCGTTCCCAGAACTTCCGCACCTCTCCCACGGACGGGCGTTCAGGACGCGTCATCCGTGCCTCCCTCCCGCATTGCTTCGAGCCTCCCCTCGCCAGTCAAGGCAAAGACCGGCGGGATGGCCGTGGTGAATCGGTTGGCCTTGGACAGGGTGTAGGCGCCCGCATCCAGCATGACCAGCACGTCGCCCACGCTGCACTGCGGAAGGCGCGCGCCGAGGGCGAGCACGTCGCCGCCGCTCAGGGTGCAGCCGGCGAGATTGCGCCTCGCCGCCGTCGCGCCCCGCCGGGCAGGCAGGAAGGTCCGCTGCGCAAAGAGCAGCGACTCCGGCACGAAGTTCCTGCTCGCGTCGAGGAACACCCAGGATCCCTTCACCGCCGCGACGCGGGTCACCAGCACGGCCGCCGAGCCGACCAGCACACGGCCCGGTTCCAGCGCGATGGTGGTGACCTCCTCTGGCACGCGGCCCGGGCGAAGCGCATCGCGCAGCGCAGCGCCGTAGGCCCGCAAGGGGGGCGCCGGAGCGCGACCCAGCATCGCCCGCGCCATGGCCGCTGCGGACGGTGAGCGCAGCGTCGCCGAAGGGAACCCTCCGCCTACGTCCAGTATTGCCGGCCGAAGCCCGGCGTTCCAGGCGTCGCGGGCGGCGCGCGCCAGCGCCGCTCCGGCGCGGCGGTACGGGCCGGTGCCGGCAACCTGGGAACCCACGTGAACCGCCAGGCCGTCAAGGTGAACGTGGGAGTAGCTCCTCAGTGCGTCCCACGCGCGGCGGAGATCAACACCGCTCAGGCCGAACCGGGTGATGAGGCCCTCCGCGGGGCTCTGCGCCCACCGCGGGGTGGGGGAGCGAAGCCGGAGCAGCACGCGGACGGATGACCCGTTTGATGCGGCGGCAACGGTGCGGAGCTGGTCCAGGGAGTCGACCTTGACCAGTTCGACGCCCCGCGCCAAAGCCTGGCGCAGCACTTCTTCGGTGTGGGCGGGGCCGTCCAGCATGATCCTGGAGGGTTCGAATCCGTTGCGGAGAGCCAGTTCCAGCTCGCGGAGGCAGGCTACCTCGACGTAGGCACCGTGGCCGCGAAGAATCCGCAGCAGCCGCGGTTCAGGGGCAGTCTTGGCGGAGTAGAAGACCGCACCGTCCCAGGGCGGCACTTCGCACGCTTCGGCGAAGTGCCGGTAGTTGCGGCTGACCCGCTCGTCCAGGTAGATGAAGGCCGGTGTGCCGGTTTCCCGAACAAGCTCGTCGACGGGGCAGCCCCCGTAACAGAGTCGTTCTCCCGCCCAGGCCATGTCGTGATCGGCCAGCAGGGCAGCATGGTTCGGGGGCATGGTTCGGTTGTGCCGCTCTCTAGTTTGCCGGATACCGCCCGCGGATGTTCCGGTGAACCAGGCCGCGGATGATCTCTCCCACGAGGCGGGGATTGCCCATCATGCTACGATACCGCTGCAGGAGAGTGCGCGGGTGTCGGGCGAGGTTGTAGAAGTTGAACTTCAGGAACTCGCGGTGGGCCAACCGCTCCACGTCGCGAGGTTCCCAAGCATCGGTCTTGATGTTGCATCGGGAGAAGCTGTTGTTCACGAAGTCGAATCCCTCACGCAGATACCCGTTTCGCCGGCACACTTCGTAGAGCTCCGTGCCGGGGAGAGGGTTGGCGATGAAGAACCATGCATACGTCAGCCCCAGCTTCCTCGGCAAGGCGAACGTCTGGCGCATCTGATCGAGGGTCTCACCGGGAAAGCCGACGATGAAGAAACTGCTTGTGCGAATGCCTGCGGTCTGGATGTCACGCACCAAGGGCGCCGCCTTGGCAAGGTTCAGCGGTTTCTGCACGATGGTGTCGAGTACATCCTGGCAGCCACTCTCGAAGGCGAGCGTCACCTCGTAGCATCCCGCCGCCTTCATCCGCAGAATCGTGTCGCGGTCCATGGCCCATAGCGCGATGCCGTTGGGCGTCGACCATGACAGATCGAGACGCCTCTGGATCATGCCGTCGAGCAAGGCCCGGAACCGCCGGGGGTTCAACGTGATGTTGTCATCCTCGAACTGCACCTCCCGAATCCCGTAGGCGGCCACCAGGTGCTCCAGCTCCGCCAGCACGTGCTCCGCGGACCTGGCGCGGTACCGGCTCCCCCAGAACCGCCATGAAGAGCAGAAGGTGCAGCGCGCGGGGCAGCCCCGGGATGTGATCACCGTAGCGAACCGCCGACGTGAGGTCACCAGGAGATGGGGAACGCCGATTTCCTGGTACCGCTCCATCGGAAGGAGGTCTCGCGCGGGAAGCGGGAGGGTGTCCAGATCGTCGACAAACTTCGTCTTCGGATTGACTCTGATCCCCGTTTCCGTGCGGTAGGCCAGCCCGTCCACGCTCGAAGGGTCACGCCCGTTGTTCAGGGCGTCCAACAGGTCGAGAATGACGGGCTCCCCTTCTCCCAGGGCGATCATGTCCAGTTCCGGGACCTCGGCCAGGCACTGCTCGGGCAGAAAGCTGGGGTGGGTGCCGCCGGCGATGGTGAGTGCATCGGGCGCCGCGCGCTTGCTTACCCCGCAGATCTCCGCCACCACGGGAAACACCGAGCTGTAGAGGCAGGTCATCCCCACGAGGTCCGGGGCGAAGGAGCGGATGCGCCGGTAGATGTCTTCCATGGGGAGCCCGTACACGAAGAACCCATGGGTACTCGGGCGCTCGTGGTCGAACCCCTCGGCCACGGCATCCAGGATGGCCACCTCGCAGCGGTCTCGGATGATCGCGGCCAGGGAGGCGGCGCCCATGGGTGGCATCGCCTGTTTCACCCCCTCCCGGTGCAGGCGGGTGGGCGGGAAGATCAGGAGCACGCGGCGGATGGGCCGGTGGCGAGATCCGTTCACCCGGCGCTCCCGTGCGCTCTCCCCGACGTGGCAGCGCGATCGCGGGTCGCCGCGACCTCGTCAGCGGTCACTCTGGCTCCGGGTCTACGAGGCCAGGGGATGGGAAAGCTTGAGCACATAGCGGTAGGTGCCCCGGGGCGCGTCGGTGACGGTGCACACCACGCCGTCATCGCGGGCAATCGACTCCGCGGGCTGGCGCTCACCTGGGGGAAACACCGTGAGATGGGTCTCGCCCGCACCCGAGGGGAGGCGCACCGCGAATTCCAGTACGCGAGCATGTTTGAGGGTCGAGAAGTGGCCCCGGGCGGTGGGCGATCCGGCATGCAGCTCCGGGAAGACGCGGGGCCACCGGTAGCGGATCACCAGCCGCCGGGTATCGGAGATCATTGGGGTGAAGACCAGAATGGTCCGAACCTCGCCCTCGCTTTCCGACGGGAGGTCCAACGCCCAGGGGTGCGATTCGAACTGCCACGCGCTCTCGTCATGAGGATCGAGGGCGGGCGCGGCATCGCCATCCACCAGGTTCGGCAATGGAGCCGATACCGAGGCTTCAAAGCCGAAATCACGTACGGAAAGGCCGGCCGCTGAGCTCTGGCCTTCGACCAGAGTGATTCGCTTACAGATGATATCCTTGTTCTGGGGCGGGTTGAAGACCAGCACCCGATGGATCTCATCGGGGCCATCTCCCCCGATGGAGATGCGATACCCGACGAAGTTGTAGACATAGTCGACGACCCGGGCGCGAACCAGATAGTCAAGGGCAACGGCCCGCTCATCGGCGAGGTGCCGAAGCATGGTGAGCCGCGACTCCAGCACCGCTCGATTTCGCCGGGCTGCCCGCAGCACTACAGCGAGGATGACCAGCGAAGCGAGGAGGAGTGCGCCCTCGACCGCCGCCAGGAACCGCATGAACGGGATGGTCACCGACGGTCAGCGCGCGGCCTTGATGGCGCGGATGATCTTGAATACCGTCGCCAGCATGTTCACAAGAAGGGCGAGCCATGTCGTGAACGCCACGGCTTCGAGCCACCCTCCCATGCGCTCGGGTTCGCTCTTGTTTCGCCGGGAGGCGGCGAAGCCGAAGCGGGCTTCCTGATTGCTGAAAACCAGCAGCGAAGCCAGCAGAATGCCCACCATGGGCAGGTTTGCCCACCACCCGTGCCACAGGCCGGCGCCCCGGGCCCACTGGCCGGTAAGTACGAGACCCACGATCAGCAGGATGAGCTGAATCGCGATACACATGACAATGACTGGCCCTCGCTGCACGAATCGCTCCTTCGAATTGGATTCCACCGTGATGCCGCCGGGCATCACGTAATCGCGAACGATGGATGATAGCAAGTGCTTGCGCGACGGGTTCATCAGATGCAAGTTGTTCCTGATTATGGGGTCTTTGACCCCACTCCCGCCCCGAGGTCACCGGCTTCCCCGGGGCCGCCCCGGATGTCATCCTGTTCTCGCCCTGCGGGGTTCCTGGAGGTTTTCCACCATGCGTCGACTGATGTTGTGCGGACTCGCTGTTCTTGTTCTCCATGGCCTTGCCTGGGCTGAGTGGGCGTCGGTGAGCGCCGGGAGTCCGCAGGAGGGGCGGGTGGCGGTGGAGGCGGATGCGGGTACGCGGACGGTGCTGTCGCTGGAGTTTCCCGGGTATGAGGTGGAAGAGGTGGAAGCGGGAGGGATGCGGTGTGCGCGGGT
>JALOPK010000292.1 GCA_025453925.1 Candidatus Eiseniibacteriota bacterium
GACCGACGGCATCGAGCTCGGATCTGGCAGCAATCCCTCCATTGCTGGATGCACCTTTGCTCATAATACCGAAGACGGGCTGTACAGTGCGCAGGCGTCCTCAGATCCGCTCGTGAGCGACTGCGCGTTCCACGACAACGGTGGGTACGCCGCCAGCGTGTGCGGGGGGAGCGTCTCGGGGTTCACCGGCACGATGACCATCACGGGCAACACCAACAATGCCATACGCCTCTTCAACGACGGTGATGTGAGAGGCACCTGGTTCGACCATGGCGTGCCGTATGTTGTCGCGGGCAACCTCCAGACCATCGATGGCCAGACCCTTACCATGAGTCCCGGGGTTGAACTGCGGTTCGCAGGCAACTACCAGCTCAACATGAACGGCAAGATCGTGGCGGATGGCGAGCCGGGCAATCACATCGTGTTCACCTCGGACCAGCCTACGCCAGCGCCGGGCGACTGGAACAACCTTTACTTCTGGTATCCCGACGCCGGATGCCTGTTCGACTATTGCGAGTTCCGCTACGGCGGCTCCGGCGCGGGGATGCTCTGGATGGGGTACGCCTACTCGAATGTCACCATGTCGAACTGCGTGGTCGACTCCAGCGCAACGGCAGGCATCATGCTGGCAGCCGATTCTGATCCGACGATATCAGGGAGCAGCTTCGGAGGCAACGTGGGTGACGGGCTCTACTCGACGGAGGTGTCGTCACATCCTCTGGTGAGCGACTGCACCTTCCACGACAACGGGGGCCATGCGGCCAGCGTGTGCGGGGCCAGCGTTGCGGGCTTCACCGGGGCCATGACGATCACCGGCAACGCCAACAACACCATACGCCTGTTCTCTGACGCCAATCTGCAGGGCACATGGTACGATCACGGCGTACCCTATTTCGTCGCAGGGGATCTGGCTACCATCGACGCGCAGACGCTGACGTTGAGCCCCGGCGTGGAGCTGCGCTTCGCCGGCAACTATGCATTGCAGGTCAACGGCAGGCTAGTGGCCGATGGCGAGCCGGGGAATCACATCCTGTTCACATCGAACGGGGCAACGCCTGCCCCGGGCGACTGGAAGTATGTCTACTTCTGGTATCCTGAACCCAACACTCTCCTCGATCACTGCGACTTTCGCTACGGGGGTTCAGTGAATGCCATGGTAGACATTCAGAACGGCGGCTCGAATGTGACGTTGACAAACTGCACCTTTGAGCAGAGTGCCACGGCGGGGGCACGGGTGGCAAGCGGGACTGCGCCCCATCTGATCTCCTGCAGCTTCAGCCAGAACCAGGGAGCCGGCGTCTCATGCGGCGGCAGTCCCACGTTCCAACACTGCCAACTGACCCAAAACCTCTACGGGCTCCAGGGATCCGCCGGCGCGCCGGTGTTCGCCGTCGGCAATGAGATCATCAACAACACGAGTTACGGGTTCTATCTGACGGGAGGCTGCGCGCCGGTGTTCGGCGACACGCTCAGCGAATGGAACGACATCTACGGCAACGGCACCTATGACTTCTACAACGGCAACTCCGATGTCTACGCCTACTACGTCTACTGGGGCACGACGGATCCGTCGGTGATCTCCGCCCACATCTGGGATGATGTCGACAATGCCTCGCTGGGTGTCGTCTACTTCACGCACTGGCTCGACGAAACCCACGAGAATGAGCAGACCCTGGTCGCCCCCGTGATCACCAGCATCACCGAGGCCGCGGGCACGGTGCAGCTCACCTGGAATGTGGTGCCCGGCGCTGTGTCATACCGCGTAGTATCCTCCGTCAAGCCATGGGCCTCCTACTCGGTGGATCTGACCGGATCATTCGCTGGTACGACCTGGTCAGCCCCGCTCAACGGCGACATCCGTTTCTACCGCGTGAACGCGGTGGCAGGGTCGGAAGTGAGCGCGCCCTCGAACATCGTAGGCTACGAGCAGTTCGTCACTGCAGTGCCGTAAGGGGGAATGCTAACGTTCGGGTCGCTTTGCGAATGACTCCTTGACAGAATCTGAGCCTTCTCAGGGCAGAAGGCAGCCTTGGGACTGCGATGACACGACTGGTCTTTCGCCAGACCACCTGTCGTCGAAGCACTGTCGCACGGCAGTCTCTGCCGTGCGACACGCCGCAGAGCGGCGTGGCTACACCCCGGGCCCTCCCTCGTGATCAAGGTGCCGGTATCGGACCATCCGGGTGAGGGGTGTCTCTCGTTCCCACGTTCTGCGTGGGAACGTCGCGTGACCGCTCCGCGGTCGCCTTAGGCGTGGAGGTCGTCCCCGAGCCGCTGGACGCGGAGCGCCCCAGGTCCGCTCTCGTGGAGACCAGTCATCGTTGCCATCGTGGGGCGACCGTCTCTGGTCGCCCGGTTCGGGAGGCCAAGTGCTCCCGCACCATTGGATGCTGGGACGATTGGCCTCCCCTGCTGGATGATCCAGTCGCACTGGGAATTGCTCGTTCGGTCATTGGAGTACGTGCACGTGAACGTGAACCTATACAGCTGCGGAAACGCTTCGCCGCTCTCCCTGCGGAGCGCGATCACCCTCTGGTGATGCGGCCTCCGCACATCGGGCAGTCGCGCGCGTACCATGACAGTTGCGCGCCGCAAGAGCACCGCCAGCGCGAAGCCTGCTCGGCCAGCCAGGCCGTGGTGCCCACCCGGCACAATGCCTCGATGTTCTCGATAATCTCCGCATGGTGGGGAATGCCATCTCCGGCGAACTGCCTGATCGCCGCACACGGATACTCGCCGCACTCGCCGCAGTGCGCGAAACCCTTGCCGCGGGCGCAGTTCTTGATTGCACAGCCGTCGTTGTCGACATCGGCCCTGCACCCCGGGCATAGCTGAAGCTCCTGCTCCTTCAGATAGTCGTACTTCGCGGGTAGGACCCTCAGGTGCCGCCGGTCATTCTCCTCGGCGGCGACCCGGAACGAACACGCCCCGCAATAGAGCCCGCAGTAGGCAAGCAGGGCGAGGCTCTCTGAGGGGGAGTCGGAATGCGGCTGTCCACTTGATTCACTGAGTGGATTCACGTCGTGGATACCTCCTTGGTAACGTCTCGAAGGCCGCATGATCCAGCAGGAACTCGTAGGGCAGTAGCCTGTCGAATGACTCGTCCTCCGGCGGGCGGTAGTCGGGACCAGGCGGAGGATTCCAGACCTGGGCGCCGTAATTGTCCCATCCCAGGGCGATGAACACGAATTCCGACCCGGCACGGAACTCGTCTCCGTACTGCGCCTCCGCCCCGTCCCTGATTCCGATTCGGAACACGGAGTAGTGTAGGCCTTCGAAGGCGAGATCCCCTGTCGCATCGACAAGATAGCCGCTGACCGCACCCGCGATCCATCGAGCCTCGCAGATCACGGGCTCTGTGACACCGCGACGCGTGAGCGCTACGGCGGCGGATTCGGCCGCAACCGATGGTGAGATGATGCTGACGGAGGCCGTCACCTCCTCGGAGGGAGGAGGCCAGACCAGGAGATTCGCATGAGGATGCAAGGTAGATTGAAGAGAATCAGGGCGAACATCGGCGGGGATCTGATCATCCGCGCCGGGGTTGCCCGCCAGCAGGTGTATCGCACAGGTGAGAAGCACAACCATTCCGCAGTCCATATCAGCCCGCCTCGGGCACGTCGCCACGGAGAATTCCTGCCCTGCCCCAGACACTCGGCTCTCTGTGCGATCTACCAGTCGGTGCACCACAACTATGGTCACAGCGCGGTATCAATGGTGGGAGTGGCTTCAGCCACGAAGAGCCGGGGCACCAGGCGCGTCCAATCGCGACTGAAGTCGCTCCCACGGAGAACAGCAGAGCGGAACCCACGCAGCCCTCGGGGTGCCTGCCAAGGGGCACCCTACTGCAGCGCACCCCATGCGGGGGAGAGCCTTCGAAGGCTGCGCCGCTTAGGAGCGTGATCCGATAGCGCAGCACAGCGGATGAGAGTCGGCGCATCATATAGGACACGTCCAATATATGATCTGTCCTATATGCTTCCGTGGTCCTCGGCATCACCAAGCGTTCCCTTGCCCGCCCTCCGTCCCCGCCGGAAGCCCCAGAAGTGGGCTACCTTCATCTCCTCTGGTGAGTCCCCGCCGTGGGTGACCTTTCCGGTGGTCGAATCGATGTGCGAGCCATGGTCGGGACCAAACAAGACGGCTCGGTGATGACGTCGCCACGCTCCATTCGCTACCGCGGCCATGGTCTGACGGGTCAACTCCTGACATCATCAGCAACTCCGTCATATGCCAGGAAGAAGAGCATCGCACCCTCACGATATGCCCAGAGAATGCGCGCAGTCAAGTCGCCTTGCGGTCATTCCTTTGGCCGTGGGGTGAGGGCGACCCCCGCAGCCCCCATCACCGCATGCACTCAGAACCGACGGTACATGTTACCGCGTGGAGAGGAGCGATGTCGGATGGCCGGTGAACCGCACACTGTGAACTGGGAATCGGCAGGGCGGCGAGCCAGCCGAGAGCCGACAGCTCCTCTATCCGCTTGGCTCTCTCACTGTTGACCTCAGTACCCGACTGTCGGTGACGTGCAGTGTGACCGACAGTGATTGTCGCTCTCGCATCCCCTAACGGAGGCCCACCGCAGCCTCTCGACAGCCGAGAGCTAAGAGCGCGTATCCAGCGCACGAGGCGACACCCCAAATGGCGGCGCCTCAGCATGTCTGACGGTGAGGTTGCTACTTCAGCAGCACCATCTTGCCTGTCTGAACGTATGCGTCACCGCAACGAACACTGTACACATAGGCGATCGAAGCGGCACGGCTGACTACGGCCGTCACGCCCGGCCAC
>JALOPK010000293.1 GCA_025453925.1 Candidatus Eiseniibacteriota bacterium
CTCTGTTGGTCCGCGGTAGCCGCGGACGGTGAACCGTCAACCATGACCTTCGAGCGAGGAGAGCCCCGGCCGACACCCCTCGCACAAAACGGAGGATGGGCACGGCCGCGAGTGCACGGGTACCGTCGCGCGAGTTGTCTAAGCGTACAGGCAGCCTCTCGGCCCGTACTCGTGCATGCCAGCACGGAACATGGAATGGACCGTAGGGGCAAGGCGCCAACCATGCCCGAGGGAGGGGCGGAGCCGTACTTACGACGCTGAGAGACCTGACGGTGGCACCCGCCCTCAGCGGCCGCGCTGAACCTCGAGCCGCGATACCTCCTGGCGCAACGACATGGCCGCCCTTGACTGCCGTGTCGACCGGCCCTATATAGGACACGTCCTATATAAGACTCGTCCTATATGCCTCACCCCAGGGAGCAACTATGTCACTGGAGTATGCGATCCTCGGATTCCTCAGCTATGGCCCCTCTACGGGCTACGACCTCAAGCGTGTGTTCGATAGCACGGTGCGTCACTTCTGGCCGGCGGATCAGAGCCAGATATACCGCACGCTGAACCGCCTTGGCACTCAGGGCTACGTCGGGCACGAGCTTGTTGAACAGGAAGAGAAGCCCGACCGCAAGATCTATCATCTGACCGAGGCCGGCAGGGAGGAGTTCCTCCGGTGGCTCGCCACCCCTCATGCGCCCGATGAAGTACGGGAGGGTTCCCTGATTCAGGTGTTCTTCGCGGCACGCCTCCCCAACGAGGAGATCATCCGGCTTGCAGAACTGCAAGCTGAGCAGACCAGGGAACGTCTGCAGACACTGGAGGCGCTGAAGCCTCTGCTCGAGGAGCACGCCGCGCAGATCGGCACCCGGCGTGACGTGTTCTTCTGGGAGCTGACCCTGGAGCACGGTCTTGCGATGACGCGGGCGGGGCTCAAGTGGATCGAAAGCGTCATTCGTCGGCTGAAGACACCAGGCAATCTGCCCGAAGCTGATTGATCCGTATCGATCTGCATCGGACCGAAGCACCTCCCATGTAGACCCACCGTGCCAGGGATCAGACTGCCGCTCGTCGGCGCCCTCACCGGCCTTCTGACCACGGTCGGCACGTCGGCGAACGTTGGCATCATCGAGGGATCCGTGGTCGACGCCGTCACACGGGTGCCTCTCGCTGGCGCGAATGTCATCCTGGTCGCGACCGAGCGGGGAGCTGTCGCGGACAGCTCGGGAGTGTTCGTCGTTGAGGGCGTTCCGGTGGGCCCCTACACCGTGCACGTATCCTACATCGGTTACGGCGATGTCATGAGACCGGATGTCATCGTGCGGCCCGGGCGCATCACGGCCGTCGAGATGCGGCTCTCGCCCGTTGTCATCGAAGGGCAGGGCGTCAACGTAACTGCGGGGTACTTCCCCGAAGACGCCGGTCAGCCGGCCAGCACGACGGGATTCTCCTATGAGGAGATACGCAGAGCCCCTGGATCCGGCGGTGACATCTGCCGCATCGTCGGCGTCTTGCCGAGCATCGCCAAGGTCGATGATCAGAAGAACACTCTGATCGTCCGGGGCGGCAGCCCCATGGAGAATGCATTCTTCCTGGACGGCATCGAAGTGCCCAACATCAATCACTTCCCGTCACAGGCATCCTCGGGCGGCCCCATCAGCATTCTGAACGTCGACTTCATTCAGGATGTCCGATTCCATGCAGGAGGATTCCCGGCGGCCTACGGCGACCGGCTATCGTCCGTGATGGACATCACGTTGCGCGAAGGCAATCGCCGGGAGTTCGATGCGCAGTTCGACCTGAACTTCGCGGGATTCGGCGTCGTGGCGGAGGGCCCGCTGATGGCGGGGCGGGGATCGTGGCTTGCCTCCGCCCGGCGGAGCTACCTCGACCTGCTGGTCAGCGCCGTCGATGTGGGCGCTACGGTGGCACCCCGATATGGCGACTATCAGACCAAGGTGGCATTCGACCTATCCGACGCCCACAAGGTGGGTGGCCTGGCGATGTGGAGTGATGACCACATGACCTCCGATCAGGAACAGGCCATCGAGAACGACATGGTCTACTTCGGAAATCAGGATCTTCTTGCGGGGACAACGGGCCTCATCTGGCGGGCCCTGTGGGGCAGGAGCGGGTATTCGACGACCTCGATCTCACATACCGTTCAGCGGTTCTCGGAGGATTTCTATGAAGCCGGCTCGCAGTCGCGGCTGCTCGCAAACCGCTCCAGTGAACATGCATGGCGTCTCAGGAACACCACCCAGTTCAGGTTGAATGACACGAATCGGATCGAATTCGGCGTCGAAGCGGCCCGCCTGGTGAACGACTACGACAATCGGTACGCCGACTACACCGATGCCGTTGGCGATTCCATGCAGGAGCGGGTGCTCGATGAGAGGCACACCGCGACCACGGCCGGCGTGTTTGTCTCCCACCAGACCGACCTGCTTCGGAAGTGCTCCGCAACCCTTGGCGCGCGCGTTGATCGTTCCGCCACTGACCGCTGGCATGTGTCCCCGCGGTTGGGCCTCTCGGTCCAACTCGATCATCGTACGGTGACACATGCGGCAGCCGGCACGTTCTGCCAGAGCCTCCCCAGCCTCCTACTGGCAATGAGCAACGCCAACTCCCTAAAGGACCCCAGGGCGGTCCACTACGTCGTCGGGCTTGACCACCTCGTCACCGAGAGCACCAAACTCACCGTGGAAGCCTATGCAAAGGACTACCGGGATTTCCCCATGGATCCGAGACAACCGGGTATGTTCCTCATCGACGAGACCCAGTACTGGTTGGGGTTCTACACACCTCATGAAACGATGGTGAGTGAAGGAAGGGCCTCGTCGCGAGGTGTCGAGCTCATGGTACAGAAGAAGCTATCCAGCGGCCTCTACGGCGTGGCCGGCGGGGCATACTCCAGGACCAGATATGAGGGCCTGGACGAGATCTGGCGGGGTCGTGTCTACGACAATCGCATCGTGCTCAGCGCCGAGGGAGGCTGGAAGCCCACCTCCCGCTGGGAGCTGAGCGCGCGCTGGATCTATGCCGGCGGCCCGCCCTACACGCCGTTCGACAGGGCGGCATCAGAGGAGATCAACCGCGCGGTACTCGATGAGAGCCGGATCAATGATGCGCGCTACCCTGCCTACCACGCGCTCAACCTGCGCGTGGAACGGCGCTGGCCTTTCCGTTCATCCAACGTCGTGGCCTACTTGAGCGTCTGGAACGCCTACAACCGAAAGAACGTGGCCAGCTACTTCTGGAATCAGCACGAGTGTCGCAGCGACACGATCTATCAGTGGGGCGTGCTGCCCCTCTTTGGCATCGAGTATGAATTCTGAGGAAGCCACTACGCGCACCCGATGAATCGATGGACGAGGCACCACCACCCCAACTGAACAGCGACGCCCAGACGGTGGCCAACGGGGGCAGTGAGGCCCCGGCGATGCCGTGACGGGACTGGCGCACGGGGGGGTGTGAGACGTTTCTTGGGCATTCTCCCACTCAGTTGGACCCGCGGAATGTGACCAGTTGCCGTCGGCGCCGCAGAGCCGCCGCGGCCCTTTTCGGCCGGGGGCTCCCCCCCCCGGTGCAAGAATGAATGCGAGGAGACACCGCGATGCATCTCTTGCTTCTGGTTCCTGCGATACTCGTCATGGGTTATATGCAGCCCGATTCGGCAATCACCGCCATTGTGGACACGCCCTTGCCTCCCTGGATCACCGTCTCACCGGACTCCTCGATCTGGCTCGTGCGGACCGTCCTGCGCAACCCGCCGATCGCCGAGCTCGCGATGGGAGAACTGAGGCTGGCGGGGGTGAGGTTCAACCCTCGCACCAGCGCCTCCGGCCGGACCACCACCTTCGTCGGGTTGTCGCTGATGCGCTCTCCCGAGGGTACGGCGATCCCCATTGCCGGAATGCCGGACGACCCGCGGGTCAAGAGCTTCGCCTGGTCACCGGATGGATCATTGGCGGTCTTCACCCAGGAGACTCCACGCGGCGTCGAGCTCTGGCTCCTCTCCACGACCGATGCATCGGCCCGAAGACTCACAGGGCCGATAATCAGCCTGGTGGCGGAGGCGTATCCTCAGTGGCTCTCCAGCGGTGATGGGATTCTGTGCACGGTCATTCCCGAAGGCAGAGCGGCGCTCCCGGCCCCGGATCCCGTTCCCCAAGGGCCACTGATCCAGGAGACCTCCGGAGTGCCCTCGCCGCTGCGGACCCTCCAGGATCTGCTGAGGAGGCCTCATGACGAAGCGCTCTTCGAGCACCATCTGACCACGGAAATCGCGCTGGTCCGGCTGGACGGCAGCCTCGAGGTTGTGGTGAACCGATGCATGGTGATGGGTTTCTCGCCCTCGCCCGACGGGCGCTTCGTCCTGGTCACGACCGTGGAACGGCCGTTCCCTTACTCGGTGACCGCGGAGAGATTCCCGGGAAGAACCCGGGTGTGGGATCGCTCCGGAGTCCTGGCATACGAGGTGGAGCGCCACGGGATGCTGGATCGTATTCCGATCGCCCGAGGAAGCGTACAGAAGGGCAGACGCGACGTTGTCTGGAGGGAGGACGCCGATGCGACCCTGAGTTGGGCAGAGGCGTTGGATGGAGGCGATGCCGGAGTGGAGGCGGAATTGAGAGACCGGGTCTACACTCTCGCTGCGCCCTTCAATGGGGAACCACGGATGCTGGCGGAGCTCGAGAACCGGTTCTCGGGGGTAACCTGGAGCAGCGACACCCTTGCCTGGTTCGTCGGCC
>JALOPK010000294.1:0-4738 GCA_025453925.1 Candidatus Eiseniibacteriota bacterium
ACGGGAGTCCCCTGGAAGTTCGCGCCCGTCAGCACAATCCGGTCATCAGGCAAGAAGATCGGATTGTCGCCCACGCCGTTCAGTTCGATCTCGACCTGTTCCCGGGTCCAGCGGAGAGCGTCTCGCGCCGCACCTATCACCTGAGGGGTCGATCGCATGCTGTATGCGTCCTGGACTTTCACCTTGAGCTTGCCAGTCACCAGGTCGGAACCCGCGATTACCCGCTTGATGTTGCGGGCACTGGCGACTGCTCCCCGGAAACCTCTCAGCAGGTGGAGCCGCTCATCATAGGGTTTCATGTTGGCCTTCAATGCCTCCAGGGTCATGGCGGCGGCGATCTCTGCCTGTTTCAGCCATCGCTCCGCGTCGTAGACCGAGAAAGCGGCCATGGCGGTGATGACATTGCTTCCATTGATGGCGGCGAGACCGTCTCGGGCCAGCAGGCCGGGGACCTCGATGCCCGCCTTATCAAACGCGTCCTTCGTGGACATCCGTTCGCCCTGGTAGAATGACTCCCCCTCACCCATCAAGGAGAGCGCCATCTGACTCATTGGGGAGAGATCCCCGCACGCGCCGACACTCCCCTTCTCGCAGACCACCGGCGTGACCCCTCGGTTCAGCATCTCCACGAAGGTCTGCGTGATTTCCGGTCGATTGCCTGAGTTGCCATGCGCGTGCACATTGATCCGGGAGAGGATCGCGGCCCGCACCACTTCGATGGGGAACGGCTTCCCAATCCCAGCGGCGTGATTGTAGATCAGATACTTCTGGAACTGCTTCGTCTGATCATCATCCAGCACGACTTCTGAGAACTCCCCGATGCCGGTGTTGACGCCGTACATGATCTCCCGGGCATTGATCTTCTCATCGAGAAGCCCTCGGCACTTCCTTATCCGAGCAAGAGCATCGGTGTGGAGGGAGACTTCCTCCTTGCCGCGCGCGACTCTGATCACGTCTTCGATCTTCAAGTCATGACCGGTGATGACGATGGACATTGTTCCTCCCTTGGATCATCGGTTAGGCAGAACGGATCTGCGCAATGTAGGGTCTGCCGCGCGGATTGGCTACCGGGAAACCGGACGAGGCGGTGCACGGCAGTCACGCGAACAGCAGTTGAGCGAACTGCTCCGGACGGGCTGACGAAAGGGGGCGGTCAGGGCATTGACGGCGCTTCACGGTCGGGAGATCTTCCTCTGCCGAGGTCGCCTGCGCGGCAGGCAGGGGATTCGGCGGCTTTCCTGAACTTCAGATGGGAGGTCCTGCCATGGAGCCCGGGAATCGGCCGGCATCCGTGTCGGCATTCGTGGGAAGCCCGAGGAGAGGCGGCAACACCGAAATCCTCGTTGACGAGATCCTGCAGGGGGCGTCCGAGGAGGGCGCGAACCCCACGAAACACCGCCTGAGCGAACTACAGATCGGCCCGTGCAGGGGCTGTGATGCATGCAGGGAACTTGGGGAATGCGTCCAGAAGGACGACATGCCGGCTCTCCTGCGACGGATGGAGGAGAGTCACATCTGGGTCTTCGGGACGCCCGTATACTGGTGGGGCCCTACTGCTCAGTTCAAGCTCTTCATGGACCGGTGGTACGGCGCGGGGGCCATTGTTCACCCCAAGGGCAAACTCGCGATACTCGCGGTCACGCTTGGAGATACCCAGGCGTCGACCGCGCGGCATACCGTTGGGATGTTCGAGGATGCCCTCCGCTACCTGGATGTGGAACTCCATGCCACGGTGATCGCCGCGGGCGTGAATGCCCGCGGAGAGATCAGGGGGTTCACGGACGTGCTGGAAAGGGCGCGGCGAACGGGGCGTGATGCGGTGGCGGCGTTCACCGATATCGGGAACCGCAAAGGAGCGACGTAGCGCAGCTCCCGGCTGCGCGGCTCACACCAGCCGGACGAGGAACCGGTCGAGGCGCGGGAGGAACCAGTTCCGCCGATCGCATGACGCCACCACCGCAGGGGCCTTGCCGGCGATCGCACTCCGCGGGACGAATCCGAAGAATCGCGAGTCAGCGCTGTTGTCGCGGTTGTCTCCCATCAGGAAGTACCTGCCCTCCGGTACCACTGTCGGTCCGAACCACCGGGGTGCCGGCACGCGCGGCATGAGCGTGATTGCGTGGGTGTTGCCCCAGATCGTTTCACTGACGCGCACCTCACCATCGAGGATATCGCGGTGCGGCCCGGCCACGAGCCCGTAACGGGCCACCGTGCCATTTACGACAAGCCGTCCCCCGTCGAGGGAGACCGTATCGCCCGGGACGCCGACGATCCGCTTCACCAGTCGTTTTCCGTCTTCCGGAGAGTAGAACACGACGATGTCGCCGCGGGACGGCTCTGCCCAGCAGGCAATCCGCTCGCGGGTAAACGGAACCCTGAGGTCGTAGGCCAGCTTGTTCACGAAGATGCGATCGCCTTCCAGGATCGTTGGCCGCATGGAGCCCGTGGGCACGTCATTCCAATCCGCGACGGCCGAGCGGAAAGCCAGGAGCCCCACCATGAGCGCGGCGAAGCGAACTCGTTCCGTCCATGTGTTTCCCGCCAATCTCGACGCGTACCTCGCAGCTACCCGTCCGACCTCGCTCACCATTATCCCTCCTTCGATTCGCTAGTGATACCACGTCGACATCCGTCATGGAGCAGAGGATGCCGTATGGGTACCATGTTCATTGCGAGTTCGCTCGAGGACGAGGCGACCCCGGTCGAAGATGCGATCGCCACGTCCGCACGACCTCACGCCGCACGCCCAGACAACCCCTGACGCCCTTGGCCCTCGGGATGACTGGGGTGTCTGTCGTCCGAGAGGTTTCACGTGTGTCGTCGATGCCGTATGACTCGCGCTTTCCTTTCCAAACACCCGAACCGTCGGACGGGATCCTCCGCGACGCGATTCAGCCGGCCACGGAACGCGCAGATCCGCCCGGGCAGCATGCGAGTGGCGACGACGACCACGCCTGCTGTTGCGTGGTGACCGACCACGCGACGAACCGCTCAAGGGAGGTGGATGCGGGGCTCGCCCGTTCTACCTCGTGTTCCGGGTTGGCGTGGGGTGTTTCCACCACGGCGAGGGCTCGCTTCGGTCTCCGAATCCGGCGACGCCAAGGGCCTTGGGTATGGCACCTATGAGGTCAGTAGGGACTATTGATGCGTGGGGCATTTCCGCTGCCGCGAGATCCGCGGCCAGCCCGTGGGCGTATGCGCCGGCGAGCGCGGCGCGGTAGGCGGCCGCGCCCTGTCCCATGAACCCCGCAATCATGCCCGCCAGGACATCCCCGCTGCCACCGGTGGCCAGGCCGGCGTTTCCGGTGAGATTCACTCCCGTCTGGCCTTCCGGCGCGGCCACGACGGTGGGCACGCCTTTGAGCACGACGACGGCGCGCCTCCTGGCGGCCTCCCGGCGTGCACTGCCCAGGAGATCGAGCCTGATGCTGGGGGCGGCTTCTCCCGTGAGGCGGGACATCTCTCCCAGGTGAGGTGTGAGAACCACCTTCTCGGAAAACAGGGCCTCAGCGTGCACATGGAAGAGCGCATCGGCATCGAGGACCGTGGGTCCGCGCCAGGAGGAGAGGAATGTAGCCAGCAACCCGGTGGGACCGGAACCCCTCCCAAGGCCGGGACCGATGACGACTGCGTCGAACCCCTCGAGGCGTGGGCTCAACTGGGCGAAGCCCAGCTCACAGTGCTGCCCGTCGTGCTGCGGCAGGGGAAGCGTGATCACCTCGGGCAGCATCGTCTCCAGGACCGCGTTGAGGTGCTCGGGAATTGCCAGATAGACGAGTCCGGCTCCCGTTCTGAGGGCGGCCTGGCAACACAGGGCGGCTGCGCCGGACATCCCCGTGGATCCTGCGATTACCAGGATCCTCCCGCAGTCGCCCTTGTGGGCCGTGCTTGGGATTGCCGGGAGGAACGTCGCCAGATCTCCCGTCTCCAGGAGCTCGACGCCACGCTCCGGCGGGGCGGCAAGTTCCCGGGGAAGCCCGATGTCGGCCACGACCACATCGCCAACCAGCACGCATCCCGGGTGGAACAGCATTCCGACCTTCGGCATGCCCAGGGTGACCGTGGTGTGAGCACACACCACCGGACCCTCCGCCTGACCGGTATCGCTGTCCATCCCGGTCGGCAGATCCGCGGCGAGAATAGGCGCCGGGATATCCTCCAGAGTCGCCACCAACGATCGAATGGGGCCTCGTAACGGTCCATGAGCCCCGGTGCCCAGTATCGCGTCGATGACCAGGCCGCAGTCCCGGAGTGCGGCCGCCGCATGGGTGACCCCCCGTTCATCGTTCAGCGGGACGATGGGGACACCGGCATCACGAGCTCTATGGAGATTGAGGCATGAGTCTCCCGTCAGGTTTGCCTCTTCGGCCATCAGAAGCACCGTGACCTCATGGCCCTGACGCCGCAGAAGACGAGCCGCGACGAGGCCATCACCGCCATTGTTCCCGGATCCGCAGATGACGATGGTCGGCTTGGACGGAACGAGAAGCTGCCGAGCGACCTCGGCAATGGCGCGGCCGGCGTTTTCCATGAGGGTAGATCCCGGTACTCCCCAGTGGGTGATCGTACGATGATCGATCGCACGCATCGTGGAGGAGTCGACGGCCCACCTCACCGCACCGAACTCGCTAGTCTAGCTGTTGTGCGTGCTTGCTGATGTCTCCCTTGTCAATGCGGATATGATACCCGCAACCGGGATTGGTGCACACCCATGCCTTGTACATGATTGCGGCGCCGT
>JALOPK010000294.1:4751-8557 GCA_025453925.1 Candidatus Eiseniibacteriota bacterium
CGCGCCGTCGCGACCGTAGTCGGACAACGGGACCAACACACCCAAATGGCACTTGAGGCACTCCGGATAACTCGTTTCCACCATGATTCGCTCCCTCCTTCTCGGGCCTCAGGTCTTCCGCTCCTGCTTGCGCGCGGCGGGGAAGAGGACATTGTTCAGAATAAGCCGGTATCCCGGAGAGTTCCGCGTCAGCGCCAGTTCGGTCGGGGGATCGCCCACCAGGTGCTGGTAGTCTTCCGGGTCGTGACCTCCCAGGAACGTGAAGGTGCCCCTTCCCACGTTTCCATGAATGTACTTGGCCTCTCCGATGTTCGGGGTCTCGCCCATCACGATCACATCGGACTTCAGACATTCCGTTCGGAATCCCGTCGTCTGGCCCATGAACCCCCGGACGTATGCCTCATGACTCTGGGTGAGCATGCATGGCACGGGATCCATGCGGGCGGAGAACTCGAAGAGCCTGAACCTGTCGATGTCACGGGAAAGCCCGGCGCGGGACGGCGTCGTGTCGATGTCCGAAAACTCGTACACCATAGGGTCCGTGATGATACGAAAGTCCCTGAAGGCGAACGTGGCGGAGAAGTCGAGCCTCCGACTCCAGTCCGCAGCAGGAGGATCGCCATCAAACACCGCCCCCGCCACATCAGTGTTCAATGCGGAAAGGGCGATATCGATGGTGTCGGTGGCGCTACACATTGCGAAAAGGAATCCTCCCTGTTCGACATAGTGCCGAATGGCCAGTGAGACCATTGCCTTCTCTTGCGAAACCTTGGCGAAGCCCAGCGACCGGGCCTCCTCTTCAGATCGAAGCTGGGCGGCGATGTACCACGGTGCACGAGCGAAGGATCCATAGAACTTGCCGTATTGCCCGGTGAAATCCTCATGATGGAGGTGAAGCCAGTCGAAGCGCTCCAACGCTCCAGCGAGCACGTCAGAGTCCCAGATGGTCTCGTAGGGAATGCGGGCGTACTCCAGCGCCAGGCGGACCGCATCGTCCCAAGGTTCGCCATCCGGGGGACAATACACAGCAATCCGAGGCGCCTTCTCCAGCAGAATAGCATCCATGTTTCCCGCCGCGACAGCCTCCCGCAGGGCGGTAACCTCCTGCGCGGTGAGGATCTCGACAGTCACCCCGAGCAGTCGCGCCTGGCGCTCAGCCGAGTCGGTCGCCGGCATGAGGAACGATCCTGCCCGGTAGTTGAGGAGCCACTCGACCGTACTGCCCTCTTGAAGCCGTTGATACGCGAGACCATAGGCACGGAGGTGATCTCCCTGGGCGCCGTCCATCGGAACAAGAACAGACTCCGCAGGCGTCGACCTCGCGAGCCCCAGCACCACGACTGCCAGCAGTGCGAATCGTCGTCGTTCACCCATGCCGATTCTTCCGGACATCGCTGTGGATTCGTGGCTGAGAGGCAGAGTGACCTGTGCGACGAGAATTGGCTCCGCCGACCACATGGCCTGACGCAATCACTCCACGTGCCTGCCGTCGAGTGAATCGCACCGGAGAAGGGGGCATACACAGTCTGACCCGGTCATGACCCCCCCGGATCTGCTTTCCACATGCTCTGGCCACCACGATGGTCCTGACGATTCCACGTCGTGGTGATCAGGCGAGCTACTCGACAATGACTCCTGGCAGCACGTATGGCTGAGGATCAATGGCCACTCCATCGCGACGAACCTCGTAGTGAAGGTGCGTCGACGTCGTGATGCCGGTCGCGCCCACCAACCCGATCACCTGTCCCCGTGTCACGCGTTGTCCCACCTGCACATGGTTGGCGTGATTGTGGGCATACCTCGTCATCAGCCCGTTCTGATGGTCGATCTCGATCATGTTGCCGTAGCCTCCGTACTTCCCCGCAAAAGTGACCACACCATCTGCGGTGGCGAGCACGGGTGATCCGGTTTCCGCGGCAAAGTCCATCCCCTCGTGCATGGCCTTGACGCCGAAGATAGGATGGAGTCGTACCCCAAAACGGCTGTTCACCACTGCTCCAGGTACGGGAGTGATAGAAGGGACTCGGCTGAGGGTCTCCTCGTTCTCCCGGATCCGTGATTCGACTTGTCGGTAGCTGCCTTTCAGAAGCCTGACGCCGCGCGAAAGGCGATCCAGGCGGTCCCATGTGTCGAGCTCAGGGGTCACGGCCTCCGGCCAGGGGGCCGCGCGCCCCCCGATCCCGACCTTGTACACATCACTGGGAAGGGGAGCAAGACCCACCGCGATGCGCAGAGCGGCATTCTCGTCGTTGAGTTTGTTGATGCTCTCGGTGAGCGAGGCGATCTGCGCCCGGACCGACGCAACCTGAGCGAACTCGTGCCCGCGATAGCTCCTGGCGACGAGGCGCCCCCCCGCCATGTAGCTGGATGCGGCGAAAACCATGCACGATAGGACTACCGCCGAGGCTCGGATTCGCGAGCGGGGAGCGAACGACATAGGCGCACCTTCAAGTTATGGCAGATCAGGAAGAGCAAAAACCCCGATTATGTTACGCGCCGCTCATCTCTCCGTCAACAAAGACAACCGATTCGGCCGAGTTCCCCCAGTCAGGGCCGCTCGCTTTCGGGGAGATCCAGGCGCAGATGCAGTTCAGCCAGCTGTCCCCGGTCGACCTCCGCCGGGGCGTCCATCATCAGATCGCGACCGCTGTAGGTTTTCGGGAACGCCACGACATCGGACATCCGCTCGGTGCCCAGAAGCACCATGAGGAGCCGGTCGAGACCTGGGGCGGCTCCTCCGTGGGGCGGAGCACCAAAGGCCAGAGCCGATAGCAGGTGGCCGAACTTCTGTCGGGCATCCTCCTCCGAAATGCCAATGAGCTTCATCACCTTCAGCTGAAGCTCGGGCGTGTGAATCCGCACGCTTCCTGAACACAGCTCGTACCCGTTGCACACGGCATCTACCTGGGTGCTCAGCACCGCAAGAGGTTGCGAGTCGAGGAGTGGTAGATGCTCCGTCTTCGGCATCACGAACATATGGTGGATCGGATCGAGCCGCCGTTCCTCCGCATTCCATTCGAACTGGGGGAAGTCGATGACGAACAGCAGCGCCAATACATTCTCATCGATGAGGCCGAGCTTCCTGCCCATGGAGCTGCGCACTCGCCCCAGCGACTCCAGTGTGACCCGGGACGGACCGCCGGCCAGCACGATCAGGTCGTCCGCTCCGGCGGAGGTCGCCGATCGAACTGCATCCAGACGGCCTTGATCCATGATCGACTTCAGCGGGCTTGATCGGAGGGTCCCCTCTTTCAAGGCGACCCATCCGATGGAACCTCCGCCCGCTCCGTCGGCAAGGGAATCGATTTCCTTCCTCGACCAGAGGCCGCCGCCAGGAATCGCAAAGCCGCGCAGAACCTCTCCGGGGGCGTCGGCGGCCTTTGCCAGGATCGGCGATGCACAACCGCGGAAGCACGGAGCAAGATCGACGAGCTCCATGCCGAAGCGGAGATCGGGCTTGTCCGAACCGAAGCGGTGCATGACGTCGTGATACGACATCCTCGGTATCGGAACTCGCAGGAGGCGTTTCGAACTGAATCCTCCGGCTGCGCCGAGGTAGATCCGCTCAAGGATCCCGATGATGTCATCACGATCGACGAAGCTCATCTCGAAGTCCAGCTGCGTGTGCTCGGCCTGTCGATCAGCGCGGGCGTCCTCATCGCGCAGGCATCGCGCGAACTGGAAGTAGCGGTCCACCCCCCCGACCATGAGGAGTTCCTTGTACTGCTGTGGTGATTGTGGGAGCGCGAAGAACCTCCCAGGATACACGCGACTGGGCACGAGGAAGTCGCGGGCACCCTCAGGTG
>JALOPK010000295.1 GCA_025453925.1 Candidatus Eiseniibacteriota bacterium
TTGTATTTTCGATCATTATCTGTTTTTTGTTCCAGACCACATAAAGTATAATATTTTTTATGATATTTTAGAATATCAACTTCTTTCTCATCTTCTCCATCTAAATAATAAATTCGATTTATATTGCCTGAATCAATATCATCGTACAATCTATCAAAAGTAAATAATATGCTGACTGGTTTGTTATCTTTCAAATTTTCCTGAAAGTCAATCGGCTCAGCAAAAATGTCAATAAAGCTATCTATGGATGTTAAGTTTTGAATTTTGTTTACTACTTCTATTATCCAATTTAATATTCCTTCTAAATTGTGTTTTCGATTCAGTCTATTTACTCTAGAGGTATTACAAGACAAAACAAATTTTTGATTTTTTTCATGAATGCGCATGTTGTTTATGATATATTTGTTTGCTCTTTTCGTTCACCTGGCACTATCTGCCATCATTGTCAACCGATACAGTGAATCGAGAACCGCCTCCTGCGGCCCACGCTCCCGACCACCGAGGAGAGAGCTCTGATGGTCCGAATGCACCCGCTTACATCCAAGGACCCCCTCATTGTGCATCCATTGCCGCTCAGCTCGCTGGTCGCGGCGGTGGAGTTCACGCTCCGGAGCGCAAAGGTCGCGCCGGACCGAGGGGAGATCATCGCGCGGCTGATGAAGGGGAAGCACCGCCTCGCCGTCGTGACCGGCACCCCGGATGATCCCGCCTTTCCCGGGGATAGCGCCATGGCCCGCGCGGCCGCGGCCGCGGTCTGGGAGAAGGGTTGTCTGCCGTTCTCCATCATGCTCTCCACCATCCCCCAGAACGCTGCGATCGGCCATGCCGGTATGCGGTACGATCTCGTCAGCAGGAACATCACGACAGCCTCGGTCGTGGCGCAGATCGAAGCCCATGGTTTTGACGGCGCCATTTCCATCGCCTCCGGTGAGATCAGACCGGTTGGCGAGCTGGGTGCTTACGTCGAGGTGGACACTCATCGGAGGAACACAAAACGACCCCCGTTCTCCGCCGTGTTCCTCCCGCCCCCGCTGATCCCTGAGAAACCGTTGCCAAAGGAGATCCGCGACCGTTTGCGCACCATCAGGGACAAGACCGATCGCCCGCTGCTGCGCAGTCAGCTGGATGCTCTGTTGTTGCAGCGACTCAGGACCAATGTCTACCCGATGTTCTACAAACTTCTCGAGCAACTGGCTGCCAGGCGCCTGATGTCACGGAACGAGCGGGATGAAATGCTCCTCGCTTTGGCGAGCGCCCTCTGCGACCGCCCGACCCCTCCGGCGTGCATGGAAAACACCAACACGAACCGAACGGTGCTGTACGGCCTTGGGCTCATCCCCTCAGGATACGAACTGCTGGCCAAGCAGCCCAGCGACGCGAACGTGTCACAGGTTCTCGGCCCGTTCCTCAAAGGCCTCATGAGCCGCAAGGACCAGGTCGGCACATCCGACATGGCTGCCGCGAATCTCGACAATGCGATTCGACTCTGGTCGGCATTGAACGGCGCGACGGACTGGGCCCTCCATTTCGCGTACATCGCCGGCTTCATGGACCTCCCGGAGGAGCGGCAGCCGACGCCGACGTACATTTCGGCGATATGCTCGGAGACTCCTTGCCTCGGAGCGTTCCCTCCCGACGGTGAACCGACGCTGCAGCAGTGGGCAGCGGAAATCGCGGCGGGCCGGGCCGGCGGCTTCGACACCGTGCTCCGCATGCTTCGGCCGCAGGACCCCGAACAGGCGAAGGATGGCCCCACGGTGGACGTACCGTGGAGCAAGCGTCTGGAGTCGGCGTCCGAGCCTGACGGGACCTTCGTGCAACGCGTCCCGGTGAAGGAGTGCAGCGGAATCGTGGAGCTGCGTGGCAATTTCTGCGAGAGCTCCGTCACGCGGATCGCAAGCCTCTCCCCGCCCGAGATGGAGCGATTCGACAAGAAGACCTATCTCGCCGTGTTCTACTACAACGAGGAGGATGCGGTCGCCGATCTCTTCGAGAGCAGCGAAATCCTCGACAAGGTGAAGACAATCGTCACCATGGACGATCTCCTGAGCCTGTTCTCACTCAACTATCCCGATCGCCTCGACGACTACAAGCTCTATGCCAAGCTGAAGAAGGATGAGCTGTTCGACCGCCTTGTGGACGATGAATTGATGCGCATCTTCGTAGTAATCGCGGGCGAGGGCCCGGTCGCCAACGGGATGCGCCAGATCTACTATCCGTCCGACTACCTGCAGCGGGATATTCGACTGCGGAACATCACGGTGCTGTGCACCGACGGCCGCATCGCCGGCACAAGCTGGGGACCGTTCATCGGGCACTGCGCCCCCGAAGGGATGGAGGGAGGCGGGATCGCGGCCATCGAGACCGGCGAGCTGGTGTACGTTGACTTCGAGAATGGCATCATCAATGCTCTCGACAAGGACAGTTCGTTCGATCTCGGGAAGATCGTGCTCCTTTCGAAGAACGAGATCCAAAGGAGGCCCCTGGGAGCCATGCGGCAACGCAAGATGGCGGAGGACCGGCTGGCCCTTCCGCTCTCCCTCCGGAGCATGCTCAATTCCGTGACACCGACCACCAGCGGCGCCGCCCCCTTCCTTGGGAGGTAGCGGCGGGGAGTGCTCCTCGGAATCGAGACCTCGTGCGACGACACGTGCGCGGCCGTCGTGCGCGAAGGCACCATCCTCTCCTCCGTGGTGTCGAGCCAGCATGACTTTCACCTTTCCTACGGAGGAGTGGTACCTGAGGTCGCCGCCCGTCAGCACAGCCGCCTGATCGTGCATGTGACGGAGGCTGCGCTCTCCCGTGCCGGCGCCGCCTGGCCGGATCTCGACGGCGTTGCGGTCACCGTCGCCCCCGGGCTCATCGGCGCCCTCCTGGTGGGAGTTGCCGCCGCGAAGGGTGTCTGCATGTCGCTGTCGATTCCTCTGGTGCCGGTGAACCACCTCCTCGCGCATCTCCATACGGCGTTCCTGGCATTCCCGGATGTGGAGGTTCCTCATGTCGGGCTCCTGGTCTCGGGAGGTCACACCGTTCTCTTCCTGGTCGAGGCTCCCGGCGAAGCCTTGGTGATGGGCTCCACGCTGGATGATGCCGCAGGCGAGGCTCTGGACAAGGCCGCGCACCTTCTGAGGCTGGGGTACCCCGGGGGCCCCGCCCTCGACAGGATCGCCGCGGGCGGCGACCCCTCGGCGGTAGCGTTCCCACGGCCGATGGCCGACAGGAAGGGCCTTGATTTCAGCTTCAGCGGTCTCAAGACCGCTCTGGCCCTGCATGTGCAGCGTCATGGGCATCCCCCCACCGACCAGGCGACGGCCGACTTGGCGGCCAGCTACCTTGAGGCCGTGGTCGATGTGCTGGTCGCCAAGACGACACGGGCCGCGGCGCTTGCCGGCGCGAAGACGGTGACGATGGTCGGCGGCGTCGCCGCCAATCGACGGCTGAGGGACGCCATGAGTGCGGCGTGCCGCACTGACGGGCTCCGTCTCTGCATACCCCCGTCCGAATTGTGCACGGACAACGCCGCCATGGTGGCCGCCCTGGGCGAGGTCTCCCTGGGAGGGGACGGGGCCGACCTCTCGGTCGACGCATGCGCCGTCATTCGGATGGCCCGGTGGAACGGCCCCGGGGCCGACGGATTCGTCATCTCCAGGAGGGACGTGTAGCGTGGGCGGAGCCGCCCGATGCCTGTCGGAAAACCTCGAAAGGGCCGTGGAGGCGCTGTGTCGTGGCGGGGTGGTGGCACTCCCCACCGATACGTGTTACGGACTCGCGGGAGACGCGCTCCGGGAGGATACGGTGATGCGAGTGCTCCGGGTGAAGGGCAGGAGCGGTAAACGCCCACCCGCCGTGTTCGTCCCCGACCTCGACGCCGGCAGCCGACTCGGCGTCCTGACTCGAGACGCCCGCGCCATGGCGACCGACATACTCCCCGGTTCGTACACCCTTCTCCTCCCCGCCCATGCGGAAACTCCGCGCTGGCTGATCTCGCCGGAGGGTCTGGTGGGGATTCGCTGGACGGACTTCCCAACGGTGGCCACTCTTCTCGATGCCACAGGTCTCCTCCTGACCGCCACCAGCGCCAACCGAACAGGCGCGCCCCCACCGTACGACGTGACCGCGTTGGCGGAGGCGATCCCCCTGGGACAGGTCGATTGGGTGATTGACAGCAACTGTGGCGGTCTTCCTCCCAGTACGGTGATTGACTTCGGCACCGAACCGCCAACTATCAGACGGTCGGCTTCCGCGGGGCCGCCTGGAGTGGCCTGATGAAGAGAGGGGGCATGAGAATCGGCATCGCGTCAGACCACGGTGGTTTCGCGCTCAAGAGCTTTCTCGTCGACGTTCTCGCCGGCTGGGGATACCAGGTTGAGGACGCCGGCGTGGCATCCGATGTTCCCGTCGACTACCCGCCCATCATCGCGGCGCTCGCGGCCCGCGTCGGGAAAGGCGAGATCCCCCGGGGCATCGTGCTCTGCGGATCCGGCATCGGCGCCTCCATCGTGGCCAACAAGATCCGGGGGGTCAGGTGCGCATTGTGCCACGATCCGCTGAGTGCGGAGCTCTCCCGACGACACAATGATGCCAACATGCTTGCGCTCGGGGGAAGGCTGGTGGGTTCCGAGATGGCGAGGAGGGTCGTGGAGGTATGGCTCCGGACCGAGTTCGAGGGGGAGCGCCACCTCCGACGGATCCGGCAGATCGAGGACCTGGAGTGCGCGGATGGTG
>JALOPK010000296.1 GCA_025453925.1 Candidatus Eiseniibacteriota bacterium
TGGGCGATCCGAGCGCGAGAACATCCTCGTCACCGGTCGTCACAAAGCGCAGCCTCTGAGCATGCGGCGTGATCCAGGCATCGGTGTCCGTCTGCCGCCACGCACTCCCGTGGAGATCAACGCGATCCCATCGGTGAATGAGGCTCCAGCCACGTTCATCGAGCACCTCAGCGCGGAGCAGGGGCCTTCCGCCCTCCATCACCCGGAGGCCCGCCACCCAACAGCGCAGCCTCACACGGCCCGTTCGGGGGGGCAACTCGAAGGAGATGGTATCCGCGCCGGCCAGGGCCAGGGCGCTGCGGAGAAACCCTCCACGCATGAGGCCGAACTTGCGGCGGCTCAACACCGCCCGTGCTTCCGGGCGCGGTGCCCGGCCTGCCCAGGACAGAAGGGCGTGCGCGCGCCGCTCCTCCGCGGGGCTTGCACCGCGCCTCGACTCCAGCACCACCATGGACTGCAGGGGAGCCTCGCCCGTCACCCCGGAATGCAGAATCTCCAGCGTACCTGAAAACAAGGAAGGATTGTGGAGTCGGAGTTCGCACCAGCTCTTGCCAAGTGGTCCGGAAATGGCAGTGACCGCCCTGCCGGCGGAGACTAGCCGGGCCTCGACGATGCCACCGCGACCCCATCGCTTCGAGTAGGTGAGCCGGACCAGAACCGTGCGTCCGGGATTCAGAGATACCTCTTCCGAGAGGCCCGACGACTCATTCGGCCGCCGAGCGGGATCTCTCCCGTAGTCGCGGACGGCGAGCAGATCCCACGGGCCCGCTGCGACGCTGTCAGGGATGAGATCGAGGAGGGTGATGATCCCGGCGTCGCGGCCCGGTTGCCCGCGCCCGCCGCAGGAGGCGCCGACGCCCAGTGCCGTTGCCACTGCCAGGGCTGCCGTGGCAGCTCTCAGACGGCGGGCTCGATGGCGCGACATGCACTACCCGGCACAGCTCGGAAGAATGATGTGAAAACTGCTTCCCTCGCCCTGGCGGCTCACCGCCCAGATTCGCCCTCCCATCTCCACGACGAAATCCCGGCACAAGGTGAGGCCCAGCCCCGATCCTTGCTCACCGATCGTGCCTCTGGTGCGGGGCGACCGATCAAGCTGGAAGAGGTTCCCGAGATCCGCCTCCGGGATGCCGACGCCACGGTCGGTCACGATGATCTCGGTCTCTCCGCCGGTGGTGGCGGCGCCCACGAGAACCTCACTCCCCCGGAAACTGAACTTGATGGCATTGTCGACGAGATTCCTAAGCGCGACGCGCAGCATGTTGAGATCCGCTACCACGACCAGCGTCGGCGGAACGGTGGAAGAGAGCGCCACCGCTTTCGCGTCCGCGGCGTCCGAGAGTGCCGCAAGAATCTCATCCACGACCTCGCTCACACGCACCGTGGCCGGCTGCTTCTGAATGGCTCCCGTCTGTGCTGTCGCCCATTGCAGGAGATTCTCGAGCAGCCGGTGAAGCCGTCGTGCCGACCCATTGATGGTCTCCATGTACTGCTGCAGCGTGCTGATGTCGAGGCCGTCGCAACAGGTGGCGAGCGAACGGGTAGTCGAGAGAAGCGATGCCAGGGGGCTGCGCAGGTCGTGGGCGATGATGGCAAAGAAACGGTCTTTGGTTGCGTTGAGTTGCAGCAGCTCTCCGGTCTGGCGATTGAGAAGCTCCTGCTGATGCATCAGTTTCTTGTTCTGCTCTGCCAGGAGGGCGGTGTATCGCTTGTTGAGTGAGAGCTGCCGATAGAGCAGACTGGAGAACACGGCGATGGTCACGAACACGGCGCCGAAGGCGTAGATGACGATGCGCTGTTTCGAGAGTTCATCCTGCCGGCGATTCAACTCCTCGTCTTTCCTCTCGCCGGCGAGATGGAGTTCGAGGATCTCTCGTTCCAGCTTCTCCGACTCGTACTTGGCCCGCATGTCCTCGATGGCCTGGGTCTTTTCGGCGTTGTAGATGCTGTCGCCGAGCGCGGCGTACTGCTGGTGGAGCCTCAACGCGGAACGGTAGTCTCCCTGGGCCGAGGCGACTTCGGTGAGCCCTCGGCATGCGTCCATGGCCACGCGACGCGCACCGATCTCGAAGGCCAGATGCAGGCCCTCTTCGAGGTTCTCGCGGGCCTGATCGAAACGCTGAAGCTGCAGGAGCATGGTGCCAAGAACCACCCGGGTGGTGGCCATGAGGTTTCTGTTCCCCAGTGTGCGGGCGATTTCCAGCGCTTGCGACAGGTCCTCCAGAGCCGTCTCCACTCGTCCAAGCCGCTGGTGCACGACTCCCATGCTCTGCAGACACGCGGAGATGCCGCTTTTGTCGCCGAGCTCGGTGCGAATCTCCAGAGCCTTATGATAGTACTCCAGCGCATCCTCATACCGCAACCTGTCGAGGTACACGGCACCGATGCTGGAGAACGCCGACGCCCGGTCTCGATCATACCCCTCCTGTTTGTAGAATTCGAGGGCTTTGAAGTAGTAACTCAGTGCCTCGTCGTAGTTCTGCTGGAGACGCATGATGATGCCGATGTTGATGTAAATGTACGCCACTTCTGGTGTGATCGGCCGGCGTTCGTAGATGTTCAAGGCCCGCAGGAAGTACTCGAGGGCCTCATCGTAGAGGCTCCTGCTGTAATACACGGCGCCGATGTTGTTGAACGCGCGGGCGAGACCGGAGGAATCACCAAGGCTCTCGTACAGCGCCAGGGAGGTCAGGTGGGATCGCAAGGACTCCTGGTAGTCGCCCTGAACCCAGTGGTAGATGCCGAAGACCTGGTGACTTCTGGCGATACCGGATGTCAATCCAAGCCGGCTGGCCAAATCGAGGGCCTCCTGTGCGTAGGCCCGGGTCCTCTGGGGGTCAGTGCGGTGGGACTCGAAGGCAAGGCTGTTCAAGACAAAAACCCGCGCGGTGTCGGACGTGATGCCGCGCAGAACCCCCGCCAGGCTGTCGGCCGCGGTCCGCGCGCCTGCCTGCGGCGCGCAGACAAGGAACGACAGCCAGATCATCAACTGGATTCGACTGCGACACTTCTCAGAGGCACGATGATCCCCGCGGACTGAGATGAGGCCGGGCCGGAGTGGGCGGAGCTTCCACCGGCTGGCGGCTGCTGGGTGGCATGGGGGTATTATCGACGGGTGG
Source organism: Candidatus Eiseniibacteriota bacterium (assembly GCA_025453925.1). Classification (GTDB taxonomy): domain Bacteria; phylum JAFGKV01; class JAFGKV01; order JAFGKV01; family JAFGKV01; genus JAFGKV01. The sequence goes on from JALOPK010000296.1 coordinate 3,120, forward strand.
GCTCGACCGTCAAGCACAGTGACAGTCTCTCCCCGGGGCTGCACCCACCCGGCCGGACAGGCGGGGTCCTGGTGGACAGGCGGGCGCCCGTGCCCGGCGTGTCGTGTCTCAGATCTTACGCGGGAGGCCGCGGCCTTGTATTATGGCGCGATGCTGTACGTTGCGCTCCCCTTCCATGCTCCGGCCGGTTCACCGAGGACGTCGAATGAACAAATCAGCTCAGATACTCATCGCCGACGATGACCCGGATGTCACCTCGTCCCTCGCTTTGGTGCTGCGGCAAGCGGGGCACCGCCCGCAGACGGTCTCGTCGCCGGCCGAGGCCATCGAGGCCCTGGAGGCTGCAGACTACGACCTGGTAATCCAGGACATGAACTACTCCCGGAGCACGTCCGGCCAGGAGGGCCTTGAACTGCTGCAGCGGATAAAGGGGAGATGGCCCCACGTTCCGGTCGTGCTGATCAGTGCGTGGGGAACGGTGGAACTGGCGGTGAGGGGGGTTAAGTCAGGGGCGGTGGACTTCATCACGAAACCATGGACACAGGAGCAGATCTCCCATGTGGTGCGCACCGCCCTGGGGATGGCTGACCTCCGGCGCCATGGGCCCGCACGGGGGCCTCTTTCCCGGGCAGCCTTGGAGGAGCGGCACGACTTCGGGAGCCTCATCGGCGAGGACCAGGGGCTTCTCCGAGTACTGGATATCGTTGCGAAGGTCTCCGAGACCGATGTCCCGGTGCTCATCACGGGGGAGAGCGGCACGGGGAAGGAACTGGTGGCCGAGGCGATCTGGACCAACAGCTCCCGGCGGAACAAGCCGTTCGTCAAGGTGAACCTTGGGGGCATACCCCCCACGCTTTTCGAGAGCGAGATCTTCGGTCATGTGCGGGGGGCATTCACCGACGCCAAGCATACCCGTCTGGGGAGATTCGAGGCCGCGAACGGCGGCACCTTGTTCCTCGATGAGATAGGAGACATCGACCCGAGCTGTCAGGTGAAGCTGCTGCGGGTGTTGCAGGATCGCACCTTCGAGCGGGTCGGTTCGAGTGTGAGCACATCGGTGGACGTGCGGGTCGTCTCGGCGACGAATCGTGATCTCGCGACCATGATCGCGTCGGGGGGATTCAGGGAGGATCTTCTCTTCCGCCTGAATCTGATCACGATTCACATGCCGCCCCTGCGTGAACGCAAGAGCGACATCCCACTTCTTGCAGCACGCTTTCTGCCTCAAGCCGCCTCGTTGTACCGGAAGGGCGATCTTCGACTCGCGCCGGATGCGTTGGACTGGCTCGTCGCCCAGCGATGGCCGGGGAATGTGCGTCAGCTCAAACACGTGATCGAACGCACTGTCCTCCTTTCCTCGGCAGAGGAAATCACCGTGCATGATCTCCTGGCCGCAGGGCAGGCGGAATTCGGCATACCGACTGCTGACGCCGCCGGGCTCGGCGACGGCATGACGCTCCAGGACATGGAACGGGCGATGATCCTGCGGGCAATGGACGAATGCGACGGGAACCTCTCCAAGGTCGCCGAGGCGCTGGGGCTGAGCAGGGGAGCGTTGTACCGTCGGCTGGAGAAGCACGGTATCCACGCACCCCAGTGATCGGAGCACCAGCACAACGACCTGCCCTATCCGGGCCGCCGCCCGGTCGCGGGGAGTTACCGATGCCGACGGCGGGCCAGGCATGGGGGGTTCACCGGGGGACCCCGCTGCAGGAGACCTGATGAGAGGAAGTGGTTCTGCCGTGAGCGGTCCGCGCGTGCTCCTGGTCGGCTACAATGGCGCGAACAATACCGGTGCCGAGGCGCTGCTTCTATCGGATATCGCTGACTTCCTCCACGTGTTCGGCCCGGGCGTTTCCCTCACCGTGCCGACTCTGAATGAGTCGAACCTCCGGCGCTACGTCACTGAGGGGGCCCACCTTCGGATCGTCCCCATCTCGCCGGTGTTCATACGCCCGGTCATGCGCCTTGTCGCCAGTCACGATCTCGTCGTGCTGGTCGAGGGCAGTACTTATATGGACACGTGGACGAGCGCATTGCTCTGGTACTTCCTGTGGGCCACTCGATGCGCCACCTCCCGGGGCATTCCCTGCATCGCCTATGCCGTGGACGCGGGTGCGCTCAGTCCTTTGAACCGCAGGCTGGTCCGGCGCATCGCCAGCGCCACCGACATGATCATCGTCCGGTCGGCCGCAGCGGCGGAACGGTTGCGCGGCTGGGGCGTCACCGCTCCCCTCCACGACACCGCCGACAACGCGTTCAACTTCGCCCCCCGGGAACGCGACCTCGACCTGTTGTCTCGGCTGTGGCCGCGACATGGGCGACCCGTGGTCGGCATCGCGCCGGTGGATTTCGCGCGGTGGCCCGTGGTGATTCGCCTCTGGGGAGGGAAGGAATCCTGCTACCGCTGGCCCTACTACTTCTCCCACTCGAAGTCCCGTTCGGCAGCCGCCGATCGCATGGCGCGGATGCTGGCGGCCTTCGCCGATTGGCTCGTCGAGAGTCTCGGCGCCGCGGTGGCGCTGTTCTGCATGGAGGAGTTGGACCAGCCCATGGCGCAGAGAATCCTCTCCATGATGCGTCATCCCGACGCCGCCATGACGTTCTCCGCCCAACGCCTGGATGCATCCCAGATGACCGCCGTCCTTCGCTCCCTTGACTACCTCGTCACCTCTCGGTTCCACGCCGCCGTGCTCTCTCTACGGGCATCGGTGCCGCAGATCGCCATCGGCCATGATCTCAGGCTGCCGACCCTTTATGCGGATCTCGGGATCCGCGACGAATTCTTCCTGGAGCACCGCGCCGTCGACCTCGATGTCCTCCAGGCCCGTTTCGACGACATGCGCGTCAGGGAGGTGGAGCTCCGGCGGCGCCTCGCTGAGGGCCACGCGGCGCACGCCGGGCGTGCGGCGCAGAACCGCCTCCTGCTGGCCCGATTCGCCCGGCAGGCTGCACTACGGACGGTTGAATGATCCTTGTGACCGGCGCGACAGGGTTCGTGGGCACACGGGTCATCCGCGAGTTGCTGCACCTCCGATTGCCGATCGCCGCCGTCGTGCGCACCCCCCCTGACGAAGCCGCTGCCAGACTCACCCGGGCATGGTGGGATTGGCCCGACCTCGCGGCGCTCATCGGCACCGCCGTTCATCCGTGTGCCGGGGACCTGACGAAGCCGGGCTTAGGCCTCAGTCCGGCCGATGCTGCGCTCCTGCGGGACACCTCGCACGTCGTGCATGTCGCCGCGGACATACGGTTGCAGGCACCATTGGAGGAACTCCGGGGCGTGAACCGTGATGGCACCGGACGAGTACTTGAACTCGCCCGTTCCTTCCGCTCGCTGCAGCGAGTCCTCCACGTGTCCACCGCCTACGTGGCGGGGAACCGGCCCGGCTCTGTCGGGGAACAAGACCTGAGCGCCGAATTCGGGTTCAGAAACGGCTATGAGCTGAGCAAATTCGAAGGCGAGCAGCTCGTCCGAGGCGCCATGGCCTCCCTGCCCGCGACCGTCGTCCGGCCCGGCATGGTGGTCGGCGATTCCGTGACCGGTGCCGTGGCGACCTTCAACACGTTCTACCTCCCGGTTCGGCTCTACCTGCAGAGGCGTCTGCACCTGGCGCCGGTGAGTCCATCCTTGCGTCTCCCGCTGGTGCCGGTGGACTATGTCGCGCGGTCCATCGCCGTTTTGCTGACCGACCCGCGGGCGGCCGGGTCGACCGTCCATTTGGTGCCCCCGCATGAGGCCTCCCCCACTGTCTCGGCACTCGTTGATGCAGTCCGCGGGTGGGCACTCCATCACCTTGATGTTCGGCTTCCACGGCCCCTGTTTCTGCCGATACCGGTCCCCCGTCGCCTGAGGACGTTCAGAGCCGGCCATTCCCCGGGAGGCACACTTTGGGCATTGCTCCCCTACTCCTTCGGGCTGCGACTTCAAAGAGAGAACGCCGATCGCCTGCTCGGCCCCTACGGCCATGACTGGCGCACAATGCTCCCGGCACTGCTGTCGTATGCGGTGGCCCGCGGCTTCATGCACCGAGCCGAGCGCACGGTGCATGAACAGGTGGCCTTCAGACTCAGTCGTTCCTCACGGCCCATCCGCTACCACGATATCGTCGATGGCAAGGTGGAAACCCTGCCGGCGTCGCACGTGGCGGCGGCGATCCGGGCAGCCGGGCGCTCGCTCCATGCGCTGGGCGTCCGCAAGGGCGATCGTGTATCCATCGTCGGCCCGAATTGCTCACGGTATCTCGCCATCGACGTTGCCCTCGGTCTTGCGGGTGCCGTCAGCGTGCCGCTCTACCCTACCACACCACCCGCCGAACTGCACCGCCTCATTGCCGCCGCCGAGGCCCGGCTGGCCTTCGTATGCGGTGACGCCGCGGATGCGCTGTGTGTCAACGCGGGGGTTCGAATCGTCTCGTTCGGCCGCGATCCCCCTCTGAATCCGGGTGTGATGGCATGGGATGCGTTCCTCAAGGCGGGCGAGGGCACCGCCGGTTTCTCCTGCCTGGTAC
>JALOPK010000297.1 GCA_025453925.1 Candidatus Eiseniibacteriota bacterium
CCTCGTCCCACGGCGTCGGCACTCCAAAGTCTCTTACCAAATTCGCGGCTCAAGACCTGGCCTGCACTCCCCCTGTCAACGCTTCGCTCGTGCGGTTACCCGCACCAACGCATGACTCGGGGCCGTTGTGGGTGGCCACTCCTTTTACGGCTGGATCTCTCATCCATTGCACCTCATCAGTTTTCACCGGCGCACGGGACGCTGGTACCGACGTTACTGAACGAACCCCCGGGGCGGCGCACAGGGCGTGGGTCAACCGGAAAGTCGCGGGCGGGGGAATCCGATCGATCGCCCAGACGCGATAGGCCTCAATCGCGCAGCGACACAAGGTCATCCTCGCGTTCCAGCGGAGGCCGGTCTTCGATCACCCCTCGACCACGCCCGCCAGAGTGTCCAATTCAGACCGGTGGTGAGTCTCCATAGCCCCGCGGATTGCCGAGATGGCCGCTTCGGATCGATGGTACGCCTACTGGAGCGTGCATGACGGAAGCGCGGGTGAGCTAAGCGTTCCAGGTCTCGGGGTCTATCGGCCAGACCAGCCAACCGCCCGGGCACGAACGTTTCTCCTTGAATACTACCGGTGCGTCGCCCTATAGTGGTTCGCTTCCATGCCTATGACCTGGCCATAGCCTCTGCTCGCCCCCGCCCGTGGGTCGAAACGGCGACGCAATAAGGATCGCGACAGACAGAAGTGAACAAGCGTGTGAATTCAGGTAGACGCTCTAGACGAATCCGGTGTGTCATCGGAGGCCTGGCCGTGGGGGTGCTCGCCTGGACAGTGGCCGTGGCAGCCTTGGAGATGAGAACATCTCGGATCCAGGCCCGGGTCTTCTCCGGCATGGCTGCAGGTCTCTCGTATCGCGTCGGCGACGGCCCGAGCCCCGCCATTCGGTTCCCTGGCCATGGACCCTACGACGTGCGGATGGGATATGCCCGCATCCCGGAATGGCAGACGCGGCTGAATGCCTCGGGGTACGAGGTCCGTGCCCAGGCCCGATGGTCCGCAGGCCTGCTCCGTCATGTGGAGAAAGGGCTCTTCCCACCCTATGCGGAGAAGACCAAAGCGGGGATCGCGCTGTACGACCACCGGGAGATCTGCTGACCTCACGGTCGGCCTATCACAACCCCGCCGTAGATTGGGAGCGTCAGGGTAGGGCCGTGCTAGACGGGGCCATCCGGCTGCTCAAGCCCGATCATCCCGTGGTCGGCGGCAGCACCCTGGCCACCCAGATTGAGAAGTTCAGGCACTCGCCGGACGGCGTCACCACGAACGCCGGAGAGAAGCTCCGGCAGATTCTTTCGGCGTCCGTGCGGGCGTACCAGAAAGGGGAACGAACCGCCCCTGCCCGCGCATCCATCATACTCGACTACATCAACTCCATTCCGCTGGCGGCAGTGCCGGGCTTCGGCGAGGTCATCGGTCTGGGCGACGGACTGTGGGCCTGGTACGGCATGGACTTCGAAACGGTCAACCACGCGCTCCGGGATGCCGAACCGGGCGCGGCTGCCGGTTCTGTTGACTCCCTGACCGGCGCGACGGTCAGAGCCGCCCTCAGTCTCTTCATCGCCCAGCGTCGCCCGACGGACTATCTGCTGTTCGACCGTCGTGCGCTCCGAGAGCTCACCGACGCCTACCTTCGGGTTATGGCTCGCGACGGGGTGATCACGCCTCCGGTCCGTGATGCGGCTCTCGCAACACGCCTGTCGCTGGCACGGCAGTCCGACATCGAGTTCCGGCTAGACCCTGCCCGCCGCCAGGCAACAGGGCTGGTGCGCTCCCGGCTGCTCGCGCCACTGGGTCTCGACGGGCTTTATGAGCTGGACCGTGTCGATCTGGACGTGAGGACCACCATTGACCTCGACCTGCAGGAGAAAGCGACAGCGACCTTGCGAGGATTCCAGGATGCGGCCCAGGTCGAGCAGGCTCGCCTCATGGAGCCGCACCTTCTGCAGAAGGGGGATCCCCGTCAGGTGGTCTACGGCTTCACCTTGTACGAGAGGAGACCGGAAGGAAACTTCCTGAGAGTGCAGTCGAGTACGATCGAGGGTCTCTTCAGTATCGACGAGCAGGCCAGGCTCGATCTGGGTTCCTCAGCCAAGCTCCGAACCCTCGTGCACTACCTTGAGATTGTCGCCGATCTGCACCGGATGCACACAACGACGGAGTCCAAAGGGTCCTCACAGACCTCCACTGGAATCACGCAACGTGCACGGGACGCCATGGATCCGCTGACCCGCTGGGCCGTCGAGTACCTCCATGAGCACCCGCAGGCCGAACTCCCCGCTATGCTGGCCGCAGCCATGGCGCGGAGCTATTCGGCCAATCCGGCAGAGCGCTTCTTCACCGGTGGGGGCCTGCACACGTTCTCCAACTTCGACCGATCGGACAACCGGAAGGTCCTGTCGGTGAGCGAGGCCTTCAGGAACTCGGTCAACCTGGTCTTCGTTCGTCTCATGCGGGATATCGTCCACTACCACGTGTTTCAGCGCTACGGCACCACCCCGCGTGCTTTGGAGGGCATCGAAGACACCGAGAAGCGTCGCCTGCTGGAGACCTTTGCAGATCGTGAGGGGATCGTCTTCATCCGCCGCTTCCATGCGCAGTATCGCGACAAGTCGCCCTTCGAGGCCCGGAAACGGCTATTCGAGGAAGTCAGCCCGAGCCCCTCACCGCTCTCCGCCATCTACCGGTTCCTGACTCCTGCCGCTCCGGCGGAGAGCCTAGCGGCATTCCTGAGTCATTCCCTCAGGCACTCAAGGCTGACTGACGCGTTCGTCCGTCGGCTCCACGGGGAGTATGCGCCCGGGAAACTGAGTTTGGCGGATGTCGGCCACCTGGGTGAAATCCATCCGCTGGAGCTCTGGGTGGTCCGGTACCTGCAGGCACGTCCGGGCGCGGACCTTGGAGAGGTAATCGCCGCCAGCGCAGAGGTGCGCCAGGAGGTGTACCAGTGGCTGTTCAAGACCCGCAGCCGGCGCACGCAGCTCCAGCGCATAAGAACCGTCGTCGAGCTGGAGGCCTTTCAGGACATCCACCAGGCCTGGCAACGCCTCGGATACCCGTTCGACTATCTCACGCCGTCCTACGCCACAACGCTGGGCTGCTCCGGGGATCGTCCGGGCGCCCTGGCGGAGTTGTGCGGGATCGTGCTCAACGACGGTCTCCGAATGCCCATGGTCCGCGTGCAGGGATTCGACGCGGGCCGGGGGACGCCGTATGAGACCAGGCTGGAGCTGCGGGCCGCTGTTGGGGAACGGGTGCTGTCCGCGGCGGTGGCGCGAACCGTCAGGGATGCGCTGCGCGACGTGGTGGCTACGGGTACTGCCCGGAGGCTTCAGGAAGGCATTCGGCTGTCGGACGGGCAGTGTGTGCCATTAGGCGGCAAGACCGGCACAGGAGATCATCGGTACAAGACCTTCGATCCGGGCGGACGTTTGATCGGCGACCGTGTGGTCAATCGCAACGCAACGTTCGTCTTCTTCATCGGGGACCGGTTCTTTGGTGCGATCACCGCTCATGTGTCCGGTGAGGCCGCAGCAGACTATGTCTTCTCCAGTTCGTTGCCCGTACAGATCCTTAAGACGATGCTGCCTGATCTGGCGCCCCTGCTGGAGAACGGGAACGGACCAACAGTCCCACCCCAGGATCACCGCGTCTCCCGCGCAGAGGCCGGGTCAACAGGTGTGCAGGAAGCCGTGGAGCGGGGATAGCGGCAAGGGGAGGTCAAGACAAAAGGAAGGATTGCGGGAAGTCGGCAGGCAGGAGCGTAGACAAGCCGGGGTCCCGCAGTACTGCAGGAGAACCCCGCAGTACTGCAAGGATCGTACAGAGGACTGCAGCGCGACTCCAACGCCTGTGCGGCATTTCCTTTCGGTGATTCCTCGCCCTACGACACGCCCAGCGCCTCCATGACCTTGGGAACGGTGTCTGCGGGGCTGATCCCATACCAGGCATGGGTGATGACGCCGTGCTCGTCGATGAGGAACGCCGAGCGATTGATGCCCATGTACTTCTTCCCATACATGGACTTCTCCGCCCAGACGCCATACGCCTCGGCCACGGCGTGGTCTTCATCGGCAAGGAGTGGAAAGCCCAGCCCATACTTCAAGAAGAACTTCTGCTGAGCCTTGGGCCTGTCGGGGCTGATCCCCAGCGCGGCCACGCCTTGCTGGCCGAGATCTGCCAGCGCGTCGCGAACCGCGCAGGCCTGGGTCGTGCACCCCGGCGTGTCGGCCTTGGGATAGAAGTACAGCAGGACCTTCTTGCCTGCGAAGTCCGATAGTGCGGTGGTCGCCCCGTCCTGATTGGAGAGGGAGAATCGCGGAGCGTGAGTAGGGGGTGAAAGCGGTGCCATTGTCGCCTCCTCCATGGGAGCATACGTGAGATTCTATCGTATGAGACATGTCAGCTCGGTGCAATGCCCGTGCCGGGCTGTCAACACCGGCGGGGGACGCGGCCCTCACGAACGCCCGTCCATCCGAGGGCAGCGCCCTTTCAATCGCCTGCGACTCCGGCGAGCAGTCAGAAAGCCTCTGCTTCAATCGCGGCATCCGACGAAGGGTGCCGACATCATCTTCGCGCACCGGTAAGTGAAGCCAAGCCCGCCCACCATGCCCAGGAGGAACTCCCCGGTGACATCATGTCCGGCGTTCTTCAGAACCGAGTGCAGCGCTGTCGTCCCGCTATGCCTGTCCCCCGAGACGGTGAACCCTCCGATCAACCACCTACTCCGAACTGGCTTCTCTCCCCTCACGACTCCTCAGGCGCTTTCGTGACTTGCTCGATGAATCGGTCCAGCCACGCGGCCTCAGCCTGGGCCAGTCTCTCCCCGAGTTCCCGCATGGCGCGGGCGATCAGCGGTGCGTCTCCAAGGGTTGTCGCCGGCTCTTCCCGTCGGGTCGCAAGCTGTTCCGCGTGACGTCGGAGCGCCTCGATGGCCGCACCATGCTCCAGGTGAGGGATGAGGGAGAGGCCGACATAGAACGAGGAGGGAAGCGGGAGCCGCTCGGCCAGGCGGGAAAGGGAGCCGGCGCGAAGCTGGAGCCGACCCTCGTCCGTGATCGCGAACACCTTCCGATCAGGTCCCAGGGGCGAGTCGGCCTTTCGGGCCATGACCAGGCCCTTCCTCTCCAGAGCTCCGAGCGCATGGTAGATGGAAGAGAATCCCACCCGGGCCCACGCGCGCACGCTTCGGGTTTTGATCTCCTCCTCGATTTCGTAGGCATACCGATCCTGTTCTGCCAACAGGCCGAGTACCACCAGTTCTGCGTTCGTCATGGGCGCTCCTCAGGGTAAAGGTTGTTCTTTTCACACTATTCTCATATTAGAATAGTACCCTTCGACCTCCTGTCAAGCTTCCCATTCGTGTCGCGATGCCGGACGTCCTGCCCGGCGGCCTCCACGGGCGTGGGTGGGATTTGATGCACAGTTGCCAACGCAACTGTGTGACGGCTCTTCTCCAGTCGATTCGGATGGGGTTCACCGCCGACTGTCGACGCCGGCGTGAAGGGTTCTGGATTCGCCGGTGAGGGCGTTCCCTCGGAATCCCCGCGAGCTTCTCCGACATATGGAACCCGGCGCTCTGTGATAGGGGTAGGAAGGACCGGTTGAGTACCCGGTCCCCCCTCCCTCCGAACCGGACAGGCGGCTCTCCCGCATCCGGCTCTCCGGTCAGT
>JALOPK010000298.1 GCA_025453925.1 Candidatus Eiseniibacteriota bacterium
CTCATGCAGAACTCCTGCGGACGACACGGAGGTCGTCTCTCCATTTCTGCCATGCGGGCTGCTCCGTCTGTCTTCTGGAGGGTCGGGCTCCGTCACGACAGCGGATCGACCTGGTTTCGAAAGAGCCTCTCCTGACATGTAGTCACAGGTTAGCTCGTGAGGGGCATCGACCATGCCCCGTGACGCCCGAAACGGCAGGCGGTCGCGTTCCTTGTCGGGGCGAGGGCAACCGCGAGCATGTCGGACTTGAAGGCCCCTCCGGGCTCTCACAGGGAAGATGACGGGCCCGAAGCCTCTCCAGGCCGCACGCCCCGCAAACCCAGGTTTCGAATGACGTGGCCGCGGAGCATCGGAGGGGAGCGCTCACTCGTGCACGCGGCTTCAGCCTCGACGACCGCTCGTCTCCCGATTCCAGGAACGAACGCCAGCGCTCCCCGGTGATGGACTGAACGCGGCGCGTCATACATTCCTCGTGACGCCCATCCGCGCCAGGGGGGCGTCCGCAGGGTCATAATCCATATAGGACATGTCCAATATAGGACGTGTCCTATATGCATCCGCGCCCTCACCCGTTCGTGCGGCCCGCACGGGTACGCCTCCCGCCGGCGTCAGGCACGCCGCGCGGGTCATCCGCCTAGTCGCAGAGCTTGTCGACCTCGGCCGAACGCTCCCGCAGTTGCATGATGGTGTCCCTATGCCACTCTTCCAGGAACAGCGAGAACCGCGCCTTGTCGTACGTGCCGGGGAACCAGGCTTCCAACGCCAGATCGCCGTCCTTGTCGACATAGGTTCGGGAAACAGTCGCGTTCACATTAAGCGAGTTGGCGAACGCCGTCAGTTCTCCGGGGTTCTCTTTGGCATAGGCGCTGGCTCCCAGGAAACTCAGGAAGAGGATGCCTCCCCGGTGGTCCTTCACGGCGATGTTGAGGTTGGATGCGTGGGTCGCCCGCAGGAACTCCTCGGTGGTCTCGGTCTCATACCCGAAGAAGCCGAAGTGCGCAATGATCTCATCCACCTGGGCGGGTGGTGCGGCGCGCAGTTGCGGGCAGTGGCCCACGGTGAACACCAGCGCGGCGACCAGCAGGGTTCGACTCATGATCATGACCTCCTCGACAGATGCGTGCCTCAGAACCGTATCTCACCTATGACCGAGCAAGGTACCGGACTGGGGCGCACGGCTCAAGCGCCCTAGTTCCTTGCCACGTTGAATGGCACCTGGGCCGCGTGACCCGCGTGGTCGATCACCTGGAGGACATGCGCGCCCCGGGCGAGACCCGCCGGCATGACATGATCTCCCAGGGTCGTCCCCAGGAATGCGCCGTCGAGGTACCAGTAGAGCGTCGCATCCGACGCGCTGTGAGCCGCGCGAAGCGTCACGCTCTGATACGACCCGTCGAGATCCCGGGGCACGAAGAGCCGCGCATGGCGAACCGGGTAGACGATATCCACCGGGGAATCCCCCGAGAGCGCGGGGCATGCGGGATTGTGCTGCGGATGCCGTTCAAGAACGAATCCGGCGCCGCGGAGGAACTGCCGGACATCGGCGGGGAACAAGAGCCGCACGTCCTGGCGCACGGAATCGGCATCGGTCCAGCACAGGGAACACACCTCGATGTCGCGGTGGGCATCGAGGTAGAACCGGCGGTGGAACGGGCAGACCGGCAGGGGCCGTGCACGGAGAGGGATTTCTGCCTCCTGCGGGTGCGGGCAGTCAGGCCCGGCGCGATAGCCCGTCTCGGCACAGAGACGAACCGCGCGGAACGCACCGGAGGGTTTCTCGAACCACGGCCTTTGCTCGTCGAATGGGAGAAGATCGATGACCCCGAACAGCAGGGGCGCCGCGCTTCGGGCTCCGCCAAGCCGGTCATTGCCCTCGCCGGCGAAGTTGCCCGCCCAGGTCCCGACGGTCCATCGGGGCGTGACACCCAATGCCCAGCCATCCCGTTTGCCGAAGCTGGTGCCGGTCTTCCAGGCAATCGGTCGCCGGGTGGGAAACGCCGTCCAATCCACGCCGTCATCGTCGGGTCTCCGCACGGCGGTGAGCATGTCCAGGGTCATCCATGCCGCGGCCGGCGAGAGCAACTGAGATCCAGGATCAGCGGCGTGACCCTCCAGGGCGAACAGGCCGCCGAACCGCCCGCGCCGGCCCAGGCCGCGGAAGAGGGCCACCATGTCCCACAAGGTCCCCTCGGCGCCGCCCAGAATGAGCGTCAGGCCATAGTCCTCCGGGCGGCGAAACAGGGTGGACATCCCGGCACTGCGCAGGAAGTCGTGAAACACACCCACCCCATGGGCGCGAAGGAGAATGGTGGGCGGCACGTTGAGGGAGCGCACCAGCGCCTCCCGGGCGCTCACCATCCCGCTGAAGCCGTGATCCGCGTTTACTGGGGCAAAGCTGCCCCAGTGCACCGGGACATCCTTGATCAGCGTGCGCGGATGGATGACGCCTTCATCAATGCATCGAGCGTAGAGAAATGGCTTGAGCAGCGATCCGGTCGACCGCCTCGCCACGATGCCGTCCACCTGGCCACCGTGGCGGTCGTCCCGGAACGAGGCGGAACCGACATAGGCCCGCACCGCACCCGTTTCGGTGTCGGCCACCAGCACCGAGAGGTTGTGAATCCCCTGCCTGCCAAGCATTTCACCGTGTCGCGCCGCCAGAGCCTCGACGGTTTCCTGGAGATTGCGGTCGATGGTGGTGTGGACCACCGAACCGCCCGCCGCGGCCATGCGGCGGCAGAGATGCGGCGCCACGGACGGCATCGGAAGGATCTGCGTGGGCAGGGGCTCGGCGAGGCTCTGTGCCAAATCCGCCGCGGGAAGGCGTCCCCGCCGGTGGAGGCTCCGCAGAAGCCGGTTCCGACGCACGAGAAGCTCCTCCCTGCGGGAGAACGGGTTGATCTGAGACGGCGCCTTGGGCAGCACGGCCAGAGTCGCCGCCTCCGCCCAGGTCAGGCGCGAGGCGGGGCGGCCGAAGTAGAGGAAGCTGGCGGCGTGGGCGCCCACGATGTTGCGGCCGTAAGGGGCATGCGCCAGGTACATGGCGAGGATCTCGGCTTTCGAGTACCGGGTTTCCAGCTTCACGGCCGCGGCCATTTCCACCAACTTGGCGGAGGCGGTGCGCGGCCGATGCCGCGTCAACCGGGCCACCTGCATGGTGAGCGTGCTCGCGCCGCTCCGTATCTGTCCCGCGCGCAGGTTGGCGATGGCCGCTCTCGCCACGGCCAGAAGATCGATACCGGGATGGTAGGAGAACCGCCGGTCTTCGAACGTCAGCACCGCCTGGACCAGTTTCGGGGAGACCTCCAGTGCCTCCGGGTGGAATCGCCACTGATCATCCGGCGCGAGGAAGGCTCCCAGCAACTGCCGTTCACGGTCGAGGACCACGGTGCTGTAGCAGTCCGGGAAGGGCGGATTCGGAAGGGGGATGGCCCACCAGAGCGTCAGGCTCATCGCAAGCGCCACGGCGAGGAGCACCGTCCGTCGTCGGCGCAGCCATCTCGGGAGATGACGGGGGAGTCTCATGATCCCGGTCTCCGTACCCTGTGTTCAGTTGGCCCGGGATCGAGGGTTCCGGGGCGGCCCTCCGCCCCAGGAGCGTTCTCCCGACCCTGGAATGGGCGTCATCACAGGATCGAGGCAGGCACGGTCAGGGCCGCTCCAGAATGGCGAGGTCCTGCATGTTGCCGATGTATGCCGGGACATAGCCCCTGAAACGGAAAAACCGACCCCAGACCTCCCGCAGGTAGCGGTAGCTGTGAAAGGTGTTCCGGTAGTACCCGGAGTCGGCCACGACTCGGTCGATATCCGGATTGTGTCGCGCCGCGCTGATCCCGCGCTTCTGGAAATCCAGGAACTCCTCCAGGGTGAGCCCTCCCCGAGCAACCCCCTGGTCGCCAAGCACGGTGAGCAAGAGGATCGCGCCAGGCTTCGCCAACCGATGGAGCTCCCGCAGCCAGAGGAGCTGATCCTCCTCGCGGAGGTGCGTGAATATCGAGACGCCGATGATCAGGTCGAAGATGGCATCAGGCAGATGGGTCGGCGGCGTGGTGCCGATCGCCTCGAATTCGCCGAAGGCCAAGTGGCTGCGGCACCAGCCGACATTATCGGCATCGATGTCGATGCCCGTGAACCGCGTGCCTTGAACCGGGTGGAAGTACCGGGCCACCCGTCCACACCCACATCCCCAGTCGAGAATACTCGAGAAGTCCCGGTAGGTGCGGCCGATGCATCGCGCAAGTGCCTGTTCGAGCTTACAGAACGCCGAATAGCCCTCAAGACGGAAGGAACTCTCGGAATCCGCGCCGTGGACGCGCGTGCGTTGGGCCCCGTCGGGGAGCGGCAGATCGTCCTCGCGGGGGTAGTAGCAGAGATGCTCCGGGCAGACGGGGATGTGGGTATCCCGTCTGACATAGCTGAAGACCAGAGGCGACGCGGAGGGGCTTGTCGCCGGACAGCGGGTCGTACAATCGAATGCGCTGCTTCGGGCATGGGGAAGAAACCAGAACATCCGCGCGATGTCAGGCCGGTCGCCCGAATAGACCACTTGCTCGAATGGCTCACCGTTCAGGGTGAAGCTCGCCATGGAAAGGTCGCCACCGGGCGCTAACGCCCATCCTCGGATTCGCACCCAACTGCCGGAGATCTCCAGATGATCGATTGCCCAAGGCGCAGTGCCGACCATTCCGGCCAGAATGCGGCCGTACCAGCGTCGCGCGCCATGTCGCCAATGATCCAGCTTGACTCGACGCGCGCGATGTCCCGACTCACGATGAAGGCCTCTTCTCGCGCCACCTTTCGCGCCTCATCGCGCGCCACCTCCCTGAGCGTGCGGGAGAGCCAACTCCTCAGCCACGGCGGCACCAGCCTCTTTCGTGCCTCGTACCGATCCACTGCGCACCTCCCCTCATCTCATTTCACGCCCGGCGGTGACGGGTGGGTCTCAGCCCAGTCGAATCGCCGTCCCGTGCGGTGGGGCCATGGGCTGGACCGGCACCGCAGAGAAGATGACTGCCCGCTGCCCCCCGCGCTACTCCACGACGACCCGCTTCCCGGGCTGCAACGCCCGGTAGGCATTGTCGTACATGGCCTCAGCCACGGTCGGCGCCAGTATGAACGAGCCCTTGCTGACCGCCACCAGCCGCACGAGGAAGTCACGCCAGTCACCGCCGCGGAGATCCATGAACCACATCACGCGGTCGTCCCGCACATCCATGTAGTCCTCGCGCCAGAGGGACATGCGCCGCGCCCATTCGGGATGCGACTCCTCGGTGAGCCGGGTGTTTTCGATCTCCCACCCCGAGGGAAAGACCTGAGTGAGCGCGACGTTCTCGACCTCGCCACCCGAGGCGCTCCTGATCCTGATGTGACACCAGAACACCGAGTTCTGGGGCAACCGGCCGGGATCAATCAGGCCGCCGTCCTCGTTCAGCCAGCGCACTTCCAGGTTCATGTTGCGCGCCTCGGGCGCCGTCGGGCCTTCCACGGGGATGCCCTCCCATTCGAAGACCACGTACAACGGGTCGGTGCCCGCGGAGACGATGCTGACCGTGGAGCCGATGTGTCCGGTCAGGTCTTCCTGCCAGACATCGCCCTGCACGTCGAAATTCCGGGCGCCGGTCGTGCCGGCGACCTCCATGCTTCCCTTC
>JALOPK010000299.1 GCA_025453925.1 Candidatus Eiseniibacteriota bacterium
ATCGAACCCTGAGTCATGACGGGGGATGGCAAACAGGATGGTATCGGCGCTTCCCCAGAACTCCGTTCGCTCCACGGCCCACCGGAAGCTGCCCACCACTTCCTCGTCGTCGCTGGTGTTGGTCACGGTGAAGGTGCGGGCGGAGAGGAGCGCGGGAACGAGTAGGCTGATCATGACGGGTATGGCCATGCGTCTCATGAAGAGACCTCCCGTGGTGGCCGGGATGGCTGCTGTGTGAGGACGGTCGTGTGGAGGATCGGCGCATGCCGACGCTGCCTGCATGGGAGCTGCGCGCCCGGAGGAGAAATCGAAGGCGGATTCTGTCGTACGAGCCTCGGTCATCAGCCACCCCGCCATGACACGAACGCCGTTATCTTCAGTAGTGGCCGCCCTCCGCGGTGGGCGCCCTTGTGAGAAGAATCATCGTCAATAAGCCACCGATTCATCGTGCGTCAAGTCATCCATTTGTTGGAGCCGGAGGCGGTCATCCCTGTAGTCCCGCGTTGCGATATTGCGCATCATTCATGCTCGAGCGGTACGAACAGGGTTCCTCTTCATCCGGCCCGGTTGCCGTGCCCTCGGCGCGATAGAGGCTCAGCAGTCCGCGTAGACCGACTCGCGGCCCGCTCAACCTTTCCGGCGGCGGCGCATCCAACGGATGAGCCGGGATCGCCTTCCCGCCATGCGTGTGCGGCTCGCAACCCGCTCCGTCCAGACGCCTCGGACTGCGCTCACTCCAAGGGAGAACCCTCGTGAAACAGACGATCTTCGGTGCCGTGCTTTGCTGGCTGACCCTCGCATCCTCTTCCGCCCTGGGGGCGCTGTCGCCGCCGTCGCACCCTCTGTTCGAGGGCGACGCGGTGCATGAGATCAGTCTGACCTTCCACCAGCCGGGGTGGTGGGATTCGCTGACGGCCAACTTCGAGGTCCCGGGTGATCCTCTGTACCTGGCTGCCGAGTTCGACTGGGGCGGCGTGCACTTCGACAGCATCGGCGTGCGCTTCAAGGGGCACAGCAGCTACAGCTCATACCCCGGGGTCAAGAAACCCCTCATGCTGGACATCAACGAGTTCGTCGAAGGTCAGGAGATCTCCGGGCTCGACAAGCTCAACCTGAACAATGCCTTTCTCGATCCGACCTTCGTGCGGGAGCGGTGCTGCTACGAGTTGTGCGAAGCTCTGGGCCTCCCCACCGTGCGCACCAACTTCGCGGCGCTGCACATCAACGGCGAGTACTGGGGCCTCTACGTGCTGGTCGAGCAACTCGATCAGGAGTTCATCGAGAGCAGGTTCGGCAGCGGAGAGGCCGGCAACCTTTGGATGGGTGAACCCCACGGGAGCTTCACCTACCGGGGCAACGAGCAGGCGGCGTACTACCAGGAGTACGAGCTGGAATCCAATGAGGAGGAGAACGACTGGTCGGCGCTGGTTGAGGTGGTGGATGGACTGAACAATACCCCTGTGTACGCGCGTCCCGCGGCCATCTCGCCCCTGATGGACGTGAACTCCGCCCTTGCCATGCTCGCCATCGACAACTTCGTGGTGAACCTCGACTCGTACATCGGCCGGTGCGGCAACTTCTACTTCTACCATCGCGACCGAGACAGCCGGGTCGTCTTCGCCAAGTGGGACGTGAACGAGGCATGGGGCCTGTTCAACATGGCCAACATGTCGGCCAGCCAGCTCAGGGAGCTGGATCCGTTCTGGACGAACCCCATGCCCGGAGAGGGCCGGCCGTTGGCAACCCAGCTCTGGCAGGTGGACACCTACCGGGAGCTCTACCTGGGGCACATGCGCCGGCTCATGGCCGGAGCCGCCCAACCCGACACCCTCATCGCTCGCATGAACCTGCTCCGCGACATGATCCGACCGTTCGTCTACGCAGACGAGAACAAGATGTTCAGCGACACGGACTTCGATGCCTCCATGACTGCGGATGTCGTCTTCGGCGGCGGGCCGCACCCCCGCACCATCCCGGCCCTGGAACCGTTCATCAGGATTCGAGATGCCTGGCTGTCTCAGCAGATCGGTACGTGGACGGGCCGGGGAACCGTGGTGCTCAACGAGCTGATGGCGGACAATCAGACCACGGTGGCCGACGATCAGGGCGACTATGACGACTGGGTGGAAATCGCCAACGTGGGATCCGGTGCAGTGAACCTGGAGGGTCTGGCGCTGACCGACGATGTAGGCGATACGACCTGCCATTTCGTGTTCCCTGACTTGGTCCTCGATCCAGGGCAGTACGTCGTGGTCTGGGCGGACAATGAGCCGGAGGAGGGACCCCTGCACGCACCCTTCAAGCTGGATGATGCGGGCGAAGAGGTCTACCTCCTGGATGCATGGGTGGTGAGCGATCAGGTGGCGTATCCGGAGCTGGGTGGGGATGTCTCCTGGGGCCGGTGGCCCGACGGCACGGGGGCATGGCGGCTCGTGAGTCTGCCCACCCCAGGGGCAGAGAACCAGAATCCCGTCAACCCCGAGGAGATCGCGCTGTTCATCAACGAGTTCCTGGCGGACAACGAAAGCGTCAGCCAGGATGAGATGGGCGAGTACGAAGACTGGGTCGAGATCTTCAACCCGGGGACGGAGCCCGTGCCCTTGGGCGGGCTATTCCTGACCGATGACCTCTCGGCCACGACGAAGTGGGCGTTCCCCGAGACCACCGTCGCACCAGGCGGGTTCCTGGTGATCTGGTGCGACGGCGAGGATGACGGCCCCCTGCATGCCGCCTTCAAACTGGATGCCGACGGTGAGGAGCTGGGGCTCTTCGGCAGGATCTCGGCGGGCAACACCCTCATCGACAGCCACCTCTTCGGCGCCCAGGCGCCGGATATCAGCGAAGGCCGGCGTCCCGATGGGAGCGAGACCTGGGTGGGGTTCTCGTGGGGTTCTCGATGCCGACACCCGGGGCCTCCAACGATGACGCCGCCCCGGCGGATGGGCCGATTCCCGCCTGCTACGCCTTGTTTCCCGCCTACCCCAATCCCTTCGCCCACACCACCGAGATCACCTTCGTCGCCCCCGTGCAGGGGCGGGTTCGCCTGGGGGTATACGCGCCCTCGGGGCAGAGGATCGCCACCATCACCGACGAGGTCGTTGCGCCCGGGTCCGCCCGCGCGATCTGGGACGGATGCGGCGAGGATGGCCGCCGGGTCGGCGCGGGAGTCTACCTGCTGCGCATGGAGGCTGGGGAGTTCGCCGCAACGGGACGGGTGGTTGTCGTGCGATAGGGATGGTCGGCGATTGGCCATGGGTTGCAGATGACTGCCTTGCTCAGAGGGCCTCCTCGGCACGGCCGGACCGTGTCTTGGGCCGAAGGGAGAGATAGTAGCCCGCGGCGGCGGCACAGGGCGTTGAATTCCGCCGCCGTGTATGATTCTCAGGCTGCCTCGTCGAGTCCTACCGGGTGGCAGGCTGCCCCGCCATATCGTCGCGCACGCGGAGTGCACGGTGGTAGTCTTCCAGGGAGTTGATGTTGAACAGGCACCGGGACCAGAACGGATCGTCTTCGACATCAACCACGCGAACATCAACCTCATCCCAGAATGCCGTTACCCGGCGGTGGTCCCTGCCGATGGCGGCCCGAATGGCCGGCAGGCATCCCCGGTGATACACCCCGAGCAAAGGGTGGAGGCCATCCTGCGTGCGAAGGACCGTGGCCTGCGCCCCCGTGGAGAGCTCCAAGAGGCGGTGAATGGCATCCGGCTCGACGAACGGCATGTCTGCCGCGACCACGACGGCGACGGGCTGTTCCGCCGCCTCCAGGCCGAGCATGAGACCCCCGATAGGGCCGAGCCGCAACTGATCCCGGAGCACATGTGGGCGCGGGAAGGCCGTGGGGATGCTTCGCGCTTGGTTTCCCACGAGCCAAACCTCCGGCAAGGCTCCGGTCATGACGCGGACGATCCGCGACAGGAGCGTCTCCCCTCCCCAGGGCAAGTCGAGCTTCCTCCCCCCCAAACGGCGGCTTCCCCCGCCGGCGAGGATCAGCCCCGCGGCATCAGCCTGCCCGCCGGTCACCCCGCCTGCACCCGGTGGTGGTGGGTGTAGACGTTGCAGCGCCCAGCCCGCGCGAATCCCACCAGAGTAAGTCCGTGGGTTTCGGCGAGGTGTACCGCTCCTGCCGTGGGCGCCGAGCGCGACACAATCAAGGGCACGCCGGCCCGGATTGACTTCAGCACGATGTCGGTGCTGAGCCGGCCGGTGGACACCAGCATCGCGTCGTCGCTTGGCGGCCACTGCGTTCGTAGCGCGTGGCCAATGACTTTGTCAACGGCATTGTGACGGCCGATGTCATCGCATACCCAGCGAAAGCCACCATCCATCCAGAGCCCCGCGGTATGGACGCCACCCGTGCGCCGGAAGAGGGTTGACCGGTGTGTCAGTTCGCCGACCGCGGCAAGCACCTCCGGGAGCCGATGCAGCCCCTCCTGACGAATCACGGGGAAGTACTCTGCCCACAGGGGTGAGACGCGAGAAATGCCGCGGCCGCACCCCGAGGTGAACGTACGAACGATGTCCGGCAACTTCGGCGGCGGAGTACTCAGGGTCACATAGACGGCGTGAAGCCTTTGATTGCTTCGTATCTCAGCCACTTCGCCCGGCACGGCAAACGCGCACTCGGCGAAGAGGAATCCCACCGCCAATTCCTCGAGTTCCGCCGGCAGCGCCATCAGGGCGGCGGCCTCCTCGCCGTTGACCGCGATCGTGACGCGGGCCTCGCTGACAAGGGTGTCGACATGGGTCTCGCAACCCCCGTCGACCCACCGGATGATCGTTCGTTCTTCGACCATGATCCCCTCGGGAGAGCCGTCGCCCCGTGATCCGATGGGCTCGTGCGGCGATGTGGTGTCGCTGAAGGCGACTTTCCTTGAAATGATGGGCCACCATGCATATACTGAATGAATCGTTGCATGCATGTCAACAGGATGCGCGTCGGGCTCTGCGGGATCATGTGTTCTCCTGCGCGGCCGATGGGCGTGGCTTCCTGTCCGCGATGTCGGACGATGGGTGCCCACGGCTATCTCCCGGTGCACAGGGGAGCGTGATGCCCCGGTTGCGCAGTCCGGAAGCAGTCCCTTGTCGCCATCGAGCGGGGACGGTCTGGTGTGGGCGTTCAGGCTGCATTCCATGTCTCCCGTGGAAGAGGCCCGTTCGCCCTCGTCCGGCTGGATCCGCGCTTTGAGAAGGAGCGATCACGCCATGGCTCAGGAAGTCCTTGTCGTCGATGATGACCCCGACCTGGTCGAGGCCGTCCGGATCATTCTGGAGGCGGAAAGTTTTGTGGTCTTTGCCGCCCGCGATGGCTCTGAGGCCAAGAAACGGCTGGCAGAGCACCGGCCGGATGTCATCCTCCTCGATGTGATGATGGCGACCGACACAGAGGGTTTCGACCTGGCTTACGAGCTCGTGGACGACCCGGCAACGAAGGACATCCCCATCATCATGCTGACCGCCATGGCACAGTCGCAGAACTACGTCGAGACATTCCAGTACATTACCGAGCGGCCCTGGCCGGTGAGCATGTTCCTGGAGAAGCCAATCGCGCCGAAGAAACTCGTTGAAACCATTCGCAAGGTCTTGGAAGAGCATCCGGGGCGCTGAGGGAAGAACATGGCAACCATTACGATCAAACTGAACGGCAAGACGGTGGAGTGTGAGCGGGGACAGACCATCCTCGACGCCGCTGCCCTGCACGGAGTGCGCATCCCTACTCTGTGCTACCACCCGCAGGTCAGCCGTACCGGTGCCTGCCGGATCTGCGCGGTTCGCGTGAACAAGACCATGTTCAAGACCGCCTGCACCGAACCGGTCGCGCCGGGAATGGACATCGTGACGGTGGATCCTGAGATTCTCGACATGCGCAGAGGCATCTTGAACTTGCTTCTTGCCGAGGGGGATCACAACTGCCTGTTCTGCGAAGCGAATGGCGCATGTGAACTCCAGGCCCTCTGCTTCCAGCACGGTATCGATGTAGCCCCGACGATCGGTGCGGCGAAGAACCGCCGCACGAGAGATGTCGAGTCCAGCGAGGGTCTGCGGCGGGAGGAGAACCGCTGCGTACTGTGCGCACGATGCGTCAAGGCCTGTGAGGAGATTCAGCTCAATCGTGTGTGGGGGCTCGCCGGGCGCGGGAGCCATGCCCATCTGACGACCGGGTTGCGCGACGTTCTGGGGGAGTCCGAGTGTGTGCAGTGCGGCCAGTGCGTGCAGCTCTGCCCGACTGGGGCGCTCTCGTTCCAGACGGTACTCGGCCGCGGCCAGGCGTGGGAGTTGACCTCCCGTCCCAGCATCTGCGTGTACTGCGGCGTGGGCTGCAAGATCAACTTCTTCACCAATCGAGAGGGACAGCTGGTCAAGGCGGAGGGCGCCGCCGACGGCCCCAATCAGGGGCACCTGTGCGTCAAAGGGCGGTTCGGGTTCGATTTCGTGCAGAGCCCGACCCGCCTCACCACACCCATGATACGCAAAGAAGGCCGCCTGGTTGAGGCCACCTGGGACGAGGCGCTGGATTATGCGGCTCACAAGCTGGCAGCCATCAAATCCGCGCACGGTCCAGACGCCATCATGTCGTTTACTTCGGCGAAGTGCACCAACGAGGAGAACTACCTTCTCCAGAAGTTCATGCGCGCAGTGATCGGCACGAACAATGTCGATCACTGCGCCCGGCTTTGACACAGTTCAACGGTCGCCGGTCTGGCGGCCACGTTGGGCTCCGGAGCCATGACCAACTCCATACGGGAGATCCCGGTCTCCGAGGGATTCTTCGTCATCGGTTCCAATACCACCGAGAACCATCCGGTCATCGGTTCCATGATCAAGAAGGCAGTCATCCACGGCGGCAAGAAGCTGGTGGTCGCGGACCCGCGAAGAATCGAGCTGGCCAAGTATGCCGATGTGTTCCTGCAGATCCTGCCGGGGACCAACATCGCGCTACTGAACGGCCTGATGCATGTCATTCTTCGCGACGGCTTGCATGATGCCGCGTATGTGCAGAGTCGCTGCGAAGGATTCGAGGCGCTGGAACAGACGCTGCAGAAGTACACACCGGAGCACGTGGCACAAATCTGCGGCCTTCGGGATCCGGGGCAGATCGTCGAGGCGGCGCGGCTTCTCGCTTCGACGAAGCCCATGGCGCTTTACTACTGCATGGGAATCACGCAGTTCAAGTCAGGCGTGAACGGGGTCAAATCGGTGGCCAACCTCCAAATGCTTCTGGGCAACCTCGGCGTGCCGGGCGGAGGGGTGAACCCGCTCCGGGGGCAGAGCAATGTCCAGGGGGCCTGCGACATGGGCGGTCTTCCCAATGTGCTCACCGCCTACCAGCCGGTGACCAGTGCCGATGCCCGGAAGAAGTTCGAACAGGCATGGGGAGTCCCTGCCCTGCCCGACAAGCCTGGTCTCACCATCGTCGAATCCATGAACGCCGCGCTCGATGGCAAGGTCAGGGCACTGTACGTTATGGGTGAGAACCCGGCCCTCTCGGATCCCAACCAGCACCATGTTATCGAGGCCCTTGAGGCGCTCGAGCTG
>JALOPK010000300.1 GCA_025453925.1 Candidatus Eiseniibacteriota bacterium
GGATGGGGATCATGGTCCGCCCCGCCGCCGGCGTAAGTGCCTACGGGAACATCTCCCTGGCTCAGCGTGAACCCTCCGACGCCGAGTACTTCGACGTGTGGGAGGGCCCCGACGATCTCTTCGCGGATCCCTTGTTCAGTACCGCGGACACGCTCCGCGCCGGCTCGGGAGAGGTCCGGTGGCTTGAGTGGAAACAGCCACAGGTGGAGCCGGAGCGCCTGCTTGACTATGAGGCGGGCGCGCAGTTCGTCCGGGCAGGTTTCGCGGCGGGCTGCGCCGTATACCTCATGCAGTTCCGCGATGAGATCATCCCATACGGGCGTTTCGATGAAGACCGAGGCGCGCCCGTGACGGGCAATGCCCCGCGGACGGTGCATCGGGGAATCGAGCTCGATGTCTCAACCCCCGAGATCCCGCTCGGGCCCGGTCATGCGGCGGCTCGTGCCACCGCGTCCTTCAGCGAGAACCTGCTCAAGGAGTTCACGAGCCATGAGAACTGGACATCCGAAGGTGAAGACCTCTCAGGGAATCCCATCCCGCTCTTCCCCGATCGGCTCCTCGGGCTCAGACTTGGGTATCAGATCGGCCCGATGGAACTTGGCTGTCGCGTGCGCCACGTCGGGAAGCAGTACCTTGACACCAGCGGACGTGAAGACCGCGTGATCGATCCGCACCGGCTCGTTGACGCCTGGGTGCACGCTGGTCCCGTGCAGCTCGGTCGTGCCGGGCGGGCGCGTCTGGAGTTCAGGGTCGAGAACTTAAGCGACGAGAAGTACGAGACCTCCGGCTACTTCGATGCGTGGGAAGACGCCCGGTACTACTGGGTCGGGGCCGAGAGGACGTTCTGGGGGGGAATCACGCTGGAGCTGTGAGCGGTGACGCCGTCATTTCAGGCAGCACCGTTTCGCCCCCGGCCCGGAACATCAGGCGAGGCGGCCGCTCTCTGGGGTCGACCAGCGCGCCGTCAAGCGCCAACGGCAGTAGCGGTGCGCGCCCCGCTGATGTCCCAGGGTTGCATGCTGCCTGTCTGGACGAAACGAACTCCCGCCGTCGCACGCGCCGGCAGCGACATCGCCGCCGACCACCACTCGCGGTTGTCGCTGTCTCTCCGGGAAGCGGAGCCGCGAGAGCTCCGTGAGGCCGTGACGAACGAGGCCTGACCATGGAATGGTGTTGTGTCCTGGCATACGGGTTGTTCCTCGCGGTGGTCTCACTGGTCATCAAACGGCAGGACAAGGCCGAAGACTACTTGCTTGCGGGAAGGCGGGTCACGCTGCCGGTGTTCGTCGCGAGCCTTGTTTCGACCTGGTACGGCGGCATCCTGGGAGTCGGCGAGTACGGCTACAAACACGGCCTCAGCAACTGGTTGGTGTTCGGCGTGCCGTACTACGTCGCCGCACTGCTCTTCGCGTTCCTGATCGCGGCGAGGGCGCGTCGAACGGGGCAGTTCACGATTCCCGATCAACTCCTGCGGTCCTACGGGCCCGTTCCCGCGTACATCGGCTCGGTCGTGGTCTTCGTCATGACCGCCCCGGCGGCCTATGTACTCCAGCTGGGCATACTCCTCCACATCGCTCTGGGATGGCCGCTCGCTGGCGCCGTGCTGGCAGGTACCCTGTTTTCTGTCGTCTACGTAGTTCGGGGAGGCCTCAAAGGGGATCTGATCACCGATGTCGTGCAGTTCGTGCTCATGTTCGCCGGTTTTGGGGTTCTGGTCGCGTATGCAGCACTCCACGGCGGCCTGGACTTTGTGAAGACCCACGTGCCGGCCGCGCACCTCACCTGGCACGGCGGACGATCACCGGGATACGTCCTGGCGTGGTACTTCATCGCACTCAGTACCCTGGTCGAACCGGCTTTCTATCAGCGTTGCTACGCGGCACGCACGGAACGGGTGGCACGGTGGGGGATCGTGATCTCGGTGTTGTTCTGGATGGCTTTCGACCTGCTTACCACGACCGCGGCACTCTATGCGCGGGCGCTTGTCCCGGACCTCGCTGATCCGGTCACCGCGTTTCCCGCCCTGGGGGAGCAGATCCTGCCGCCCCTGGCGCGAGGTCTGTTCGTCGTCTCCCTCCTGGCGGTGGTGATGTCGACGGTGGACTCCTACCTGTTCCTGGGTGGAATCACGCTCGGGCGCGACATCGTCTGGAGGCGTCGCGGTGGCCTGGATGAACGGAGCATCAACCGGTACACCTGCGCAGCCCTCCTGGTCACCGCCGTCCTGGCCGTTGTGCTGGCGTTGTGGTTCAGGTCGGTGGTGGATATCTGGCATGATCTCGGTTCAGTGGGAACACCGGCTCTTCTTCTCCCTCTCGCGCTCAGCTTCTCAGCCCGTCTGCGGCCGGGCTCGCGGACCGCGGCGTTGATGATGCTGGGCGGCGGCGGCGTGGCGCTTGCGTGGCTGATTTGGCCATCGCTGCCCTGGTACACCACCTACCCGTGGGGCCTTGAGCCCATCTTCCCCGGCCTGGTCGTCTCACTCACGATCTATCTGGTCGGCCGCCAGTGGCGCACACCCACGCTTCTGTAGCCAGGGAGGTCCCGCACTGAACAGGTTATTGCCTCTCGTTCGCGCTCGTCGGGACTCCCCCTCAAGGCGGGTCGAGGCCGCCGGTCCTTCCTTGCACGCCGTGCCGCCGTCGACGACCACCTGTATCACGTTGAGTCCTCGGTGACCGCCGGATTCATGGGGGGGCGGGCTCAGGGTGTCCAGTGTCATAGAGGCCGGCACTTGACCCGCGAGTGCCCGGGGATTCATTGACTGCGGAAGGATCTCCGGGTTCTTGATGACCGAGACAGAGACGGTGATCCACCGCGTCTGGCGCGGCGCTGATCAGCCCGTGGGGGTCATAACGGACACCTCGCGTTTGGCGCGGGTCGGCCCGGCTGCCATGACCGCGCAGCAGGCAAGGAGGCGCCCATGCGTTCCGATCCACTGTCCTTTGCTTCCGCAGTCTCCCGTCTTGTCTTGGCCCTCGCGCTGATCACTTCCTCCTCCTCCGCTGTGGAGTGGCAGATCGGAATCGTCCGTGACGGCACCGTGTTCGCCGACATGAGCGATCGCTCGCTCAGCCTTGACGCCGAAGGCTGTCCGGGGATCGCGTACGGGAGCGACTACCTGTACTACGCTCAGTTCGACGGCACCACGTGGTCGCGGGTTCTGGCGGATCCATCGCCCGGCGTGGGGCGATTCGCCTCCGCGGCACGGGATCTGGCCGGGTTCCCGCATGTCTGTTACTACGACGAGGTCAACGGAGACCTCAAACATGCGTTCGAGAGCCTCGACGGGTGGCATGCCGAGACCGTAGACGCTTCCGGGGACGTGGGGCGGTTCGCCAGTATGGCTGTTGATGGTGATGGAGGCGTGCATGCCGGCTACTACGACGCGTCAGACGGTGATCTCAAGTATGCCTGCCAGGATGGTTTCGGGTGGATCATCCAGCCCGTCGCAACCCTTGGAGACGTCGGGCAGCACACCTCAATCGCCGTGGACGACGCGCGCAGGCCCCACATCAGCTACTACGATGCATCGAATGGGGATCTCCGATATGCCTACCGTGATTCGGACGGATGGCACACGGAAGTGGTCGATGCCGACGGTGATGCCGGGCGCCACACCTCGATTGTTGCAGACGGCGATGGGCGGGTGTCCATCAGCTACTTCGTCGGCGCGTCGGTCAAGTGCGCGCACCGCAGTGTGGAAGGGTGGGATGTGGAGACGGTGAGAGCGCATGAGGAAGTCGGCGGGTACACGTCGCTCGCACCCGATGGGTGCGGTGGTCTCTGGCTGAGCTGGTACGGAGACTATGCACTGTGGTACGCCGTTTGGGATGGTGAGGGGTGGCACGCACAATGTGTGCCGAACGGAGGCGATTCCGGGGAGTGCTGCTCCCTGGCACTCGACACCGAGGGAATCCTCCACCTCAGCTATCGCGGATACAGCGCCATTCGGCATGGGTCACTCGGTGGAGCCGGGTGGCAGTTCGAAACTGTGGACACCCACGGGTCGAGTGGCGAGGACCTCTCCCTCGCCATCGATGCCGAGGGAGTGCCGCATATCAGCTTCCCCGACCAGGATTGCCTGAAACGGAGAAGGACAATCCTGATCGATTGCGGAGCGAACACATGTTTCAAGGTCTCCGTTGTTTTCAATGATGGAGAGATGATGGCAAGATAAAATGGGAACGATGTATTCCTGCAGACAATTTGAATCCAAGAAATGATACCACCGGTACTATCTTTTGGTATACGGACCATCCGCTACGAAGCATATCTTGTTTTGAATCTGAAGATACACTCTTACCTACCCTCATGATCCCCACTAAATAGAACAAAGCACATAGAATAATATAAAATCCGACTTTTGATAATTCCTACAGACTGCCAAAAATCCAAGTTTTTTTTTACATTCGACGGAAAACAAGATATGGTTCTTTGGACATTCGCCTAATCCAATTTTTTTGTAAAAATCTTAATCAATCCTCATTTCCCCTTATGTTTATGATTTTTTATTTGGATTTTTCCAAACATTTTCTTATAGTTCATATATCGACGGGAACAATATCCTTTCTTGATGAAATATGAAAACAAAGAAAAGTATTATAGGAATTGGGCTAGTGGCAATCGCGATAATCGCAGCAGGGACCGTCATCGGG
>JALOPK010000036.1 GCA_025453925.1 Candidatus Eiseniibacteriota bacterium
TGGGCAATTTGCCCACGTGCCCTACGCCATGCGCCCTTGGATTGCCCTGCGATGAGAGGGGAGAACACGGTGTGGTCGAGACTCGGCGTCATGATGGCTGAAACGGGGCGCATGCCGGACGCGGTGCTCCGCAAGGGCATGCGGAGGATGCTCAGTGCGTCGCTGCGGGAGCGGCGGCCCGAGGATTCCAGGGCCCGGGAAGCGATGGTCAGTAGGCTGGTGGAGCAGTTGAAGCAAAGCCCGATTGCCCTGACTCCTGATGCCGCCAATCGACAGCACTACGAGTTGCCTCCCGAGTTCTTCACCCTCGTTCTTGGGCCCTACGTCAAGTACAGCTGCTGTCTCTGGGAACCGGGGACGGAATCGCTGCAAGCGGCCGAGCGTTCCATGCTGGAGCTCGCCTGCCGACGGGCCCAGATCGGTGACGGCATGCGCATCCTCGACCTGGGCTGCGGGTGGGGCGCCCTGTCGGTCTGGATGGCAACGCAGTACTCCCGCTCGCTTGTCACGGCAGTGACGAACTCGAGGCTCCAAAAGGAGTTCATCGAGTCACGGGCAGCCGCTGTAGGCCTCGGAAACCTCTGCGTTGTCCATGCGGATGTGCAGGACTATCAACCCGGTGAACGATTCAATCGGGTGGTGTCCATTGAGATGTTCGAGCACGTGCGGAACTATGCCGCTTTGCTGGGGCGGATCAGAGTGTGGTTGGAGGACGAAGGCTTGCTCTTTGTGCACCACTTCTGCCACCGCGACACGCCCTACACCATCGAGGTCGAAGACCCGCGCGACTGGATGGCCCGCCATTTCTTCACCGGAGGACTCATGCCATCCGAAGACCTCCTGAGTCACTTCCAGGCTGACCTCACCATCGCGAACAAGTGGTCGGTCTCCGGGATGCACTACGCCCGCACCCTGCGGACATGGCTTGACAATCTGGATTCCCGCCGAGATGAGGTGATGAGGGTGCTGCAGGGGCACTACGGCAGTGCTGAGGCGCCGGTATGGCTGGCGCGCTGGCGGATGTTCTTCATGGCGTGCGAGGAGTTGTTCGCATACCGTGACGGCGCGGAGTGGTACGTGGTGCATCACCTGTTTCGTCGACGTTGAGGTACTCGACGGAGAAATCCGCGTTTCGCCGAAGCAACGAGCCTGGGAGCTGGGTGATAAGCTGGGGGACAGGGAGGTTCTCGCTTCCTCAGTACTCGGATTCACAAACCCGACCGCATTCGACCGCCGTTGCATCCCAAGTCCGCCAGCCGGCGGATGCCTCGACCGGTGAGATATCATCTCGGATATCTGCACTCCTCGCTCGCCCGCTGCCCGGACGCCCTCGGTGCGTGACCATACGTATGACCGCGAGTGCCAAGCCAGTCTGGCGGCGACTGGACCGCGGCGCTTCCGGGCCGCACATTGGGGCCTCCATCTCACGGTCTCCCTTGTAAGATTGAGGTCTCATGCGCCGACTGATGCTCCTTTTCCTGACCGCGCTTTTGGCTGTCAATGCCGATGCGGCACCGCCTCCCGCACGGCTTCTCGCCTCACCGGCATTCGATGATGCCGGCTATCGCTCCGCGTATCGGGATGCCAAATCCCGGGGTGTTGATGCACCCAATCCGCGCTTCGGCCCCAATCGGAGGCCATTCGGTCCCGAAGGCGTGATCAGCAGCGCGCATCGAGACGGCAGCATGAACGTGCCCATCTTCCTGGTCGATTTCCCCGACAACGTGCAGGCGTCGGCGGCCTCCTTCTTCGATTCCCTCGGGTATGCCCACACGACGTTTTCCCTGGCCCGGTACTACGGCGAGGTCTCCTACGGCCAACTCGAGATCGGGACCGTTGATTGGCCCTCGGACGTAGGATGGACCAGGGCACCCCACACGTATGCGTACTATGTCGACGGGTATTATGGCTGGGGCACGTATCCCCAGAACAGCCAGGGCCTCTGCGCCGATGTCTGCAGCGCCGTGGACGGCGTCGTGAACTTCGCGGACTATGACAATGACGGCGACGGCATCGTTGACGGCGTCAACATCATCTTCGCCGGTCCGTTCGACGGAACGCCCAACTCGATCTGGCCCCATGCCTGGTCACTGCCGGGCAACGGCGCGCTTCACGACGGCGTGTGGGTGCAGGCATACTCGGTACAGGATGAGTACAACAACACGCCGGGCGATCAATCGGCCGACGTGCTGTGCCACGAGTTCGGCCACGTGCTGGGACTGCCCGACCTCTACGACTACGGCTATGACTCCTGGGGTGTCGGCGAGTGGTGCCTCATGGGGTGGGGCGTATACAACGGCAATGGCTGGAGCCCCGCGCACCTGAGCGCGTGGTGCCGGGCGGCGCTGGGGTTCGTGGAGCCCCTGGTGGTCACGACCGACGACTGGTACACGATCCCCGCAGTGGAACAGGACGGAACCATCTATCGTCTCTGGACCCAGGGCCAGCCCTCATCCCAGTACTTCTTGGCGGAGAACCGACGACCCATAGGGTACGACGCCGCCCTACCGGGGCACGGCATCCTGATCTGGCACGTCGACGACTCGGTTGGCAGCAACGACAACCAATGGTATCCCGGGTATACCCAGTACGGCCACTTCCACGTTGCCCTGGAGCAGGCGGATGGGTTATGGCAACTCGAGAAATACATGAGCGCGGGCGATGGCGGTGACCCGTACCCAGGCACCGCGGTGAACAGGTCGTTCACTGCAGCGACAACGCCAAGCAGCCGCGACTATGCCAACAACGACACGCAATGCGCCGTGGAGTCGGTCCCGAATTCGGCGAACAGCATTGAGGCCTACCTGCGCGTGGGCGTGCCCGGAGGCCTCGACCCCATGGCCCTCACCCTCCAGCTCATCAGTCAGGGCACTGCGCGGCTCTCCTGGGCACCGGTAGAGAATGCTGCGGTCTATGACATCTGGCGGAGCGCGTCCCCGCGATTCCCGGCGCACCAGACACCATGGCAGACAGTCGGCGCGCCCGGGGTCGCCCTTGATCTCACCGCCGGCATCGGCGATGCCTCCCTCGACTTTTTCTACGTTGGCCGGGCGCGGAGCGGTGTGTCGTTGTCGCCGCTCTCCAACATCGTCGGCGAGACGGACTTCGAGCTCACGGTGCCGTAACGCCCGCAAAGCAAGGCGTTCCCCCGCCTTCGTGGCGCCCTCGCCATTCCCGTTGGAGCATCGCGTACACGTACTCGCTGGTCCACTCGCCCTTCAGCCAGTGGCTCTCCACGTGATGCGCTTCCCTGCGCATGCCGACCCGTTCCAGTAGCCTCGCCGAGGGGGCATTCTCCGCGTCGCAGATCCCGATCACCCGGTGGAGGTCAAACTCGTCGAACAGGTAGCCCAGCAGCCGCGCCACCGCCTCGGTGGCATACCCGTGGCCCTGATGTCGGCGCGCAAGAGTGAACGCCACCTCCGCCTGGCGCGGATCCTCCGCCAGAATGTGAAAGGCGCAATCACCCACCATCCGCCGGCTCGAACGCACGACAATGGCGAGCTGATACCATTGGCCGGGCTCTCCGGGTTCCTTGGCGCGCATGTCTCGCATGAAGGCAGCCGCCTTGTCGCGGGGATAGGGAGCAACCCATGACTGATACCGGGCGACCTCAGAATCGGACCGGTAGGCGCAGAATGGCGCAAGGTCCGACTCGCAAAAGGTGCGGAGGATCAGGCGGCGTGAGTCAAGTTCCATGGCGCCCTCAGCCGCAGGCGAAATCAGCAGGCGCCGGCTCGAGCAGCAACTCGCGCAGCCGCTTCTTCTCGACGTCCGTGACCTTGAGACCCTCCTCGACGTATGCATCGAAGCTGCCGTGCCGGCGGGTCATCTCATCGAACGCGGCCTCGACATACTCACGGCGAGCTTCGAAGAGCGGAAGCACTCTCTCGGTAGAGACCCCCAAGACGGAGAAACGCCGGAGCCGCCGCGTGATGTCGCGCCGGAAGGCCGTGAAGTGGTCATTCGAGCACAGGTAGTCGCCCATGATCGCCTCGGGCGACGCCCCGAGGACCCTGTGGATCAAAACGCAGGCGAGCCCCGTGCGGTCCTTGCCCGCGGTGCAGTGAATGAGGATGGGGAGATGCTCTGGATCGGCCGTCAGTCGGAGCACCGCCGCCAGCTCGGCGCCGAAGTCGGCAACGTACTCTCGGTAGACCTCCTCCATGACCTCGTCGAACCGCATGCGTCGCGCCTTCCCGAATACCAGCGAACACAGTTGCGCGAAGACACCCGAATCGTCGTGGTGGCGCGATTTCATCGGAATGTGGCGGTACGTGATGCCGAAGGAAGAAGGCAACCGGTCGGGGTGCCGGCGGCGCTCGCTCTTCGTGCGCAGATCACAGATCAGCCTGATCCCCAACGCACCGAGTCCAGCAACGTCGTCGTCCGAGGCCGTTGCCAGACTGCCGCTTCGAAAGAGCAGGCCTCGTCTGACGCGAGATCCGTCTGAGGTCTGATATCCCCCGAAGTCTCGGAAATTGTGGATTGACTCCACCGTACTCCTCACCATGTTCACAGCATGTAGGGCTGCCCGAGAGGCAGCCGGCGAGACACGCGCGCCTGCCGATATGCGGATGGATGCGGAATGCAGACCGGCGCGGCTCTTGTCAAGGGTGGCTGGACGAGGAGATCCGGAGGGAGATCGGCCCGGCGGCCCGGGACGCCCGCCGGAGACGCGGCTCCTCGCCTTCTTGACGAGGCACGACATGGCCCGATGCCCGGTCGTCACGGGACCCGGCCACTGGACCGCACACCATGGTCGTCACGACCGCACTCAATCCGGTTTCACCCGATCAGTTGAGAATATATATTGGCAGGTTCCATTGATACTTCTGTCCCACTCGCCTCGACGCAGAACGTCGGAGGGATCCGTTGAAGAATCTCATCTATCTGGACAGCGGCGCGACATCGTTTCCGAAACCCGAAGAAGTCTATGTCTTCATGGACCATTTCTATCGCAACTTCGGCGTCAATCCCGGCAGGTCCGGCTATGACCTCTGCATGGAGACGGGATCACTCGTTGAGAAGACGCGGAAAATGCTCACGGAGTTCTTCAACGGCACCGATCCGAACCGGCTCTGCTTCTCCTACAACTCCACCGATGCCCTCAACCTGATCATCTTCGGCACTCTGAAAGCCGGCGATCACGCGATCACCACCAATCTCGAGCACAACTCCGTGATCAGGCCGCTCTACCACCTCTGGCAGGACGCCGGCGTAGAAGTGGATCACGTGCCGTTCGACAGGAAGGGATTCGTTCATCCCGACGACTTCCGGGCGCGATTCAAGCCGAACACCAAACTGGTGGTCATGAATCATGCCTCCAACGTCATCGGCACGGTGCAGCCGATCCGAGAGATCGGCCGGCTGTGCCGGGAGCACGGCGTGCTGTTCGCCATTGACGCATCGCAGTCGGCCGGTGTCGTGCCCATCGACATGGAGAAGGACTTCATCGACCTGATCGCCTTCACGGGCCACAAGTCGTTCATGGGGCCCACGGGTATCGGCGGCCTCTATGTCCGCGAGGGAGTTGAGGTGCGTCATACCCGGGCCGGAGGCACCGGCGTGCGGTCCGCGGTCAAGACCCATCTGTTCGAGTACCCGTACCGTCTGGAATATGGCACGCCGAATGTCCACGGCATCGCCGGGCTGAATGCCGGGCTCAAATGGGTTCTGGCTCAGGGTATGGAATCGATCCACGAGAGGGAGATGCACCTTTGGACCATGCTCCGCGACGGGTTGCGGGCCATCGACCGCGTCGTCCTCTATTGTCAGGATGAGGCGACTGACCATATCAGCGTCTTGGCCTTCAATGTCGAAGGCATGGAAGCCGGCAACGTGGGCACGATCCTGGATGTCGACCACAATATTGCCTGCAGGACCGGGCTCCATTGCGCCCCATTGGTGCACGAACAGCTCGGCACTGTTCCCTTGCACGGCGCCGTGCGGTTCGGCATCGGTCCGTTCAATACCGAGGAACACATACAGGCGGCCATTGAGGGCGTGCGGGAGATCGCCGGCATGCAGCGGAAGAAGTAGAGCGTCGCCAGCCCCATCCTCACCACGCGACACCATCAGGCACTGAAGGGAGTACTCATGGGCAGCATCGAGATCAGCGGCCATAGCGTCCAGCTCAACGAAGAGGGCTTTCTGCAGAATCCCGGTGAGTGGAACCGGGACGTCGCCGCCGAGCTGGCGCGCACCCAGGAGGGCCTTGATGCCATGACCGATGAGCACTGGTCGGTCGTCAACTACATCCGCGACTACTACCTCGAGCACAACCTGGCGCCCATGGTCCGCAAGATCTGCATGACCACCGGTCTAAAGCTGACCCGCATCTTCGAGTTGTTCCCCTCGGGTCCCGCCAAGGGCGCCTGCAAGGTCGCAGGGCTCCCAAAGCCCGACGGCTGCGTCTAGACCCGCCCGTGGCCCGGCTCCCATGACCCTGCTGACCTGGGGCGTCGTCGCCTCGGCGGGCATCTGCCTGGCGGCACTCACGTCGCTGGTCGTGCGCACGTTCTCGTTCCGGCATGCGCCCCTGCTGGCCGCACCACAGGGCAGCGCGCGCCGGGGCATCATCTACGCGTTCGGCGCGGGCATGCTTCCGTCGGCCAAGGAAAGCGCCCGCGATCACCTCCCCGTGTACGTGACGGGTATGCTGTACCACGCGGGCATCTTTTCGGGGCTGCTGTACCTCCTCCTCGCCGTGCTGGGCATCCTGCCGGCGACGCTCGCCGCATTGCTCCGCATCCCCGTGGCGCTGGGCGCGATGGCAGGGCTTGCCTTGATGGGGCGACGGATGATGGTGACGCACCTCCGGCAGCTCAGTTGTCCCGATGACTTCGCGGCGAACCTCATTGTGGACGTGTTCCTTGTGGCCGCGGTGGTTGATTCTCTTCTTCCGGCAGCGCGGGCACCTTTCTACCTGGTCGCCATCCTCATGTTCCTCTACATCCCCGCCGGCAAGATCCGCCACTGCTTCTTCTTTTTCTACATGCGCGTCCTGTATGGTCTGTTCTTCGGCCGCAGGGGCGTGCTCCCCCATCGAGGCGTCCATGAAACCTGAGTCGATTACCGCAGGCCCGCTGGAGGGCCGCGTGGATGCTTTGGGTAGCGATGATCTTGCTCGTGCCCTGGAGGAATTCCGGGCGGTGATGACGCGGGATCATGCCGCGGCGCTGGCCTCGTGCGTTCACTGCGGCCTCTGCGCGGAAACCTGCCACTACTACCTCGCAACGAGACGGCTTGACGCCATCCCCGCCTACAAGCTGGGGCTTGTCGCCAGCGTGTTTCGCCGGCATGAAGGCCTCCTGGGCAGGCTAGCACCGGGATGGGCCGGCGCCCGATCGCTGAACCGCGAGACGATCAAGGCATGGATCGATGCCTTGTTCGGGCGCTGTTCACTCTGCGGGCGATGCGCCCTCAACTGCACGATGGGAATCAACATCACTGCGGCGATTCGTGCCGCGCGGGGGGTGCTGGCGGCTTTGGATCTGGTGCCTCCCGGCCTGAAGTCAACGGTGGACACCGCCCTGACCAAGGGCAACAACATGGGGATTGCGGAACAGGACTTTGTCGAGACCCTGGCCTGGTTGGAGAGCGAGATGCAGAGCGAACCGGGGTTCGAGACGGCGGCGATGCCCGTCGAACAGACGGGTCGTTCCCTGCTGTACACCCTGAATCCCCGGGAGGTGATGTTCTTCCCGCTCTCCATCGTCGCGGCGGCGAAGATCTTCCACGCCGCGGGCGAGAGCTGGACGTTCTCGAAAGACGGGTTCGACGTCACCAACTACGGGCTCTACGATGGCTCCGACGAACACGCGGGGACCATGTCGAATAGGCTGGTGCAATCGCTGGAACGGCTGAGAGCGAAGACTTTGGTCTTGGCAGAATGCGGCCACGGCTACAACTCCAACCGCTGGGAAGCCCCGCAGTGGCTTGACCGGCGCTACCCCTTCGAGGTGAAGAGCATCCTCCAGGTGGTCGCCGGCTATCTCCGGGAGGGGAAGATCAGAGTTGACCCCTCGCGAAACACCCAGCCGGTCACGCTCCACGACCCGTGCAATCTGGTGCGTCTGGGAGGCATCGTGGAGGAGCAGCGCTATTTGCTGCGCCATGCGGTGAGCGACTTCCGGGAGATGACGCCCAACCGCGAGCACAACTACTGCTGCGGAGGAGGAGGCGGGCAGCTCGCCATGACCAACTATGCCGACCGCCGGCTCGAGGCGGGCAAGATCAAGGCAGACCAGATCCGACGAACCGGGGCCAAGATCGTGGCGGTTCCATGCCACAACTGCATCGATCAGCTCATGGAACTCAACAAGCACTACCAGCTCGGCGTTGAATTGAAGACGGTCTGCGAACTGGTGGCCAATGCCCTGGTCGTGGAGACTCCCGCCGTTCTTTCGAAGCCTGCATAGCACGCACACCTGCGTACTCCTCAAGCGGAGAAGCATTCCATGACATCCATGACATCCCGCGATCGTCCGCCGTGGGCCCTGTCGGCCGAGGATCTCGCCTCGATCCTCGGCACGAATCTGGAGACAGGGCTCCCGCCCGCGGACGCCGCCGTCCGCCTCAGGGAACACGGCCGCAACGAGCTGACGGAGCAGAAGGGGCGGGGCCTCTTCATCCAGTTCCTCGGTCAATTCAACAACTTCATGGTGTGGGTGCTCATCGGGGCCGCCCTCGTTGCGGGCATTCTCCAAGAGTGGGTCGACACCGCGGCCATCATGGTCATTGTCATCCTGAATGCCATCATGGGTTTTGTCCAGGAGCACCGGGCCGAGAAGGCCCTCGCCGCCCTCCGGCGGCTCTCCAGCCCCGTGGCCAAGGTACGGCGCGGGGGTGCCGCCGTGCAGATTCCGGCCGGAGAAATCGTTCCGGGCGATCTGGTGGAGTTGGAGGCGGGTGATGCCATACCTGCCGACGCACGAATCACGTCGGCCACCAGCGGGTTTACGGTGCAGGAGGCAAGCCTGTCCGGCGAGTCTCAGCCCGTTGCCAAGACGGCCGGGGCGCTGGCGCGGGAGGATACTCCCCTGGCGGACCGGCGGAACATGGTGTTCACAGGGACTTCGGCACTGGCGGGCAAGGCCCGGGCACTCGTCGTCGCCACCGGGATGCAGACGGAACTGGGTCGCATCGCGGGGATGCTCCACGAGGTGGGCCACGAACAGACGCCATTGCAGCGCCGGCTCGCACGTTTCGGCCGCGTCCTGGTCTACGTGTGCCTGGCACTCGTTTCGGTCATCTTCCTCGTTGGCTGGCTCCACGGAAGACCATTGCTCGACTCATTTCTCTCGGCAGTAAGCCTCGCAGTGGCGGTCATCCCTGAAGGTCTGCCGGCCGTGGTGACCATCGCGCTGGCGTTGGGTGTGCATCGCATGGTCCGGCGCAACGCCCTGGTCCGCAAACTCCCTTCGGTGGAGACCTTGGGCTGCGCGACGGTGATCTGTTCCGACAAGACCGGCACCCTGACCCGCAACGAGATGACGGTTCAGGCAGTATACACGGGCCATCGGATGATGGAAGTCTCTGGGGTCGGGTATGAACCCGTCGGGGTGTTCTCCACTGACGGCGACCCAGTGGACCCTTCAGACGACCCTGACCTTCTGCACACCCTTGTGTGCGGCACGCTCTGCAATGGAGCCGGCCTCGCCGAGAAGGACGGCACGTGGCACATCGTCGGTGATCCCACCGAAGGCGCACTTCTCACGGTCGCAGGCAAGGCCGGTTTTCCCAAGGCCCAGCTTGAGGCGACGCATCCTCTGGTCGAAGAGATTCCGTTTGATTCCGAGCGCAAGCGAATGACGATGATCCGGCGTTCGGAAGACACCCTGGTAGCCTATGTGAAGGGTGCCCCCGATC
Source organism: Candidatus Eiseniibacteriota bacterium (assembly GCA_025453925.1). Taxonomy (GTDB): domain Bacteria; phylum JAFGKV01; class JAFGKV01; order JAFGKV01; family JAFGKV01; genus JAFGKV01. The sequence goes on from JALOPK010000036.1 coordinate 9,874, forward strand.
TCCTGCTCGAGCACTGTTCCAGGATCCTGGAGCACGGAGTCATCCGCTCCCTCGATGCCGGCGACCGCGCACGCATCACCGAGGCCAACGCAGTCCTTACGCGTCGAGCCCTCCGGGTGCTATGCGCCGCATATCGTACCCTGGAAGCTCCGGGGCCTTTCACTGCAGAGGTCGAACATGACCTGGTCTTCGCCGGCCTCCTGGCGATGATCGATCCTCCCCGCGAGGAGGTGAAGGCCGCCGTCACGCTCTGCAAGGGCGCCGGCATTCGCACCGTAATGATCACGGGTGATCATCAGAACACTGCCGAGGCGGTGGCGAAAGAACTGGGGTTCTTTGACGCCGCGTCGTATGCCGTGAGCGGCGAAACCCTTGAACAGATCGACGATGAGGAACTGTCTCGGTCGGTTGACCGTATCACCGTCTACGCACGGGTCTCGCCTGAGCACAAACTCCGCATCGTGAGGGCATGGAAGAGTCGAGGGGATATCGTGGCCATGACCGGCGACGGGGTGAACGACGCGCCTGCGGTGAAGGAGGCGGACATCGGCATCGCCATGGGGATCACCGGCACCGACGTGACCAAGGAAGTTTCCGACATGGTGATCACCGACGACAACTTCGCCTCTATCGTGTCGGCGGTGGAAGAAGGTCGCGGCATCTACGACAATATCCGCAAGTTCGTGCACTACCTCCTCTCCTGTAACTGCGGCGAAATGCTGGTGATGCTGATTTCGTCGCTGGCGGGAACCGCGGTGCCGCTGCTCCCGATCCAGATCCTCTGGGTCAATCTGGTCACCGACGGACTCCCGGCGCTGGCTCTGGGCGTGGATCCCATCGACCCCCTCGTCATGCGTCGCCCGCCCCGTCCGCCGCAGGAGCCTCTCATCAACCGGCCGACGCTGTGGCTCATCCTCTACCAGGGACTGGTCATCGCGCTCTGCACACTGGGTGCGTTCTTCGTTGTGCAGCGCAACGGAGGATCACTCCGTGAGGCGCGCACCGTGGCCCTGGCGGTGCTCGCGGGTACTCAGCTCTTCCACGCCTTCAATTGCCGGAGCCAGACCGCATCGCTGTTCAAGGTGGGCATCCTCACCAACCGCACGCTGGTGTTCGCCTTCCTGGGTTCCTTCGTCCTCCAGGTAGCCGTGATCTCATTGCCTGGTGTACGGGACGTGTTCAAGACGCAACCGCTGACGTTTGCGCAGTGGGGGATTGTGATCGTTATCTCCTCGATCCCCTTCTGGGCCGGCGAACTCCGCAAGCTCATCGGCCGACGACTGGCCGTAGTGGCCTCGTGACATCTGGGGGAGAGGACCACCGCCGGAACGAGTCTTCGTGGCGCCGGCGGTGCCGGGCGGGGTCCGGCGCACCGTGGCAGTGTGCGGGAGGACGACGCCATTCAGGCCTGATCCTCCCTGACGTCTCTCATGGCTGGATGGTGCCACCCCCGCAGGTGAGATCGTAGGCGTCCCATTCGGCGTTGGCTTCGCCGATGAAGAACCCGTACAATGCTCCGGTGAGGAGTCCCGGAATGGCGAAGCGGATGTCGTAGCCGACATCGCCTTCCTCACTCAGGGCATTGCAGAGGGCATGGAAGGCCAGGAGGCTGGCCAGTGCTCCGCCCGCGGCGAGGCCCAGCGTGGTGACCAGCGTGGTCTCCTGGCGCATGAACACCCTGATCTCCCTGACCGAATCGGTGGGTGCGATTCGGAAGTGACCGCTCCCGAATGACTCCCGGCCTGGCCGCCATATCCCCGGTATCAGGAATGAGGTCGAATCGGGGCGAACGGCCAGCTCCCTGGCGCTCACCTGACACCCCCCAGTGAACTCCACCCGGAGGTCGCGGCCTTTCGCTCCGTCGTGGAGCTTCTGCAGGTCCTCCGGCCACGACGGGTCGATCGCGTACCGATGAGCCACGGGATGAGTACAGCCCCCGAGAAGCAGCGCGCTGAGAAGGAGACGAAACGACCCTCGAATCATGGGATCCTCCCTTTCGTCAGGGCCTCGCAACCCGTCCCACGCCATTCGGCCGCTGCCTGCGGCTCTTCGCACGAGGTCCACCTCACCACAAGGAATGCCACGATCCCTGGGGCTCAAGATCGGCGGGCGTCCGGGCGGACCGGGCCACCTTCTTGAGCGCGATCGTTTCGACCGATGCTGCTGCCATCCAGCAACGTGCAAGATCGACGGAAGAACGGAAGGGCTGGAGACTCCCGATCCGACTCCCACCTCTCGACGACTGGTTGTTGACAGGGAGCGCCGCGGTTTTGATCTTGCGCATCGGTCCGGGGCTCTTGCGGCCTGTTCACTGCCAGCCGGAGCTCACCCGGGGAGTCCGATGGCAGGCTTCGCACTGAAAGCCGTCACCTGCCATCAGGGAGGAACCACAGATGCGGGGTTCGGTGGTAGTGATACTGCAGCTTTGTCTAACCCTTACGGCGGCGACTGCCCAGCCCGGGGCTGTCGCGCTGACGGACTCCCTCGGGGTTGAGATCGATGCCTCCGAGCAGGCTCGGTACCACCTCCTTCCCGATATCGAGGGGTTCGTGTCGGCGCGCCTCGTGGAAACTCCGGAAGGCGGCTATCGCCTGTACTACGTGACCCGCGAACCCCGGGGCGAGCGGGAACGCGGGATCACCGTCTCACCGCTCGCGTTCGAACATACGCGACGGCACGCGGAACTCGTCGAGCGCTACCTGGCGCTCCGGGAAGCGCCGCCTAGGGAGCACGGCGAAACGCAGTCATGCGCGCGACACGCCTGTCTGATGCTGGCGGCGCGGGGAGAGTATGCGGCTGCTTCCTGCCTGGCCGATGCGGCGCTGTCGGAGGGAGACGGCGACAACGAACTCGCCGCCCTCAGAAGCACGACGGAAGAACTCGCCCGGTCCCGGGGCCTCTTCCTGCCGGGGTCGCTCTACGACCGAAGCGGCCGCACTGAGTTACTGGTGTTCAGCGGCTACTACGGCCTATGGCTTGGCATCGCGACTCCCATCGCCCTGCAGGCGGACAACGGCTCGCAAGTGGGAGTATCCCTTCTGGTGATCCCGACGGCGTCCGTGCTGCTTGCGAGCCGCGCCACTCGCCGCGCAGACATCGGCGACGGCCGCGTGGGAATGATCATGCTGGGAGGGCATCTGTGCACCTGGCAAGGTATCGGTTGGGCTGCGTATGCCGATCGGGAAGGACACGAAGTGACGGGCATGGGCGCGCTGGCGGGCCTGGCGGGAATCGGTGCGGCGACTCTGTTGAGCAAAGGAGTCGACCTGACTCCCGGCCACGCGGAAATCGCCAACTCAGGGCTCCCTTGGGGTGCCTGGCTGGGGGCAGTGGTCGGAGTGCTGGCCGATCACGAGGACGATGACATGCTTCGCGACATGCTCATCGGCAGCGATGCTGGGGTGCTGGCCTGTTGCCTGGCGGGACGTGATTCCCCCGTGAGCCGCGCCCGGGTGCGCGTCTGCAATATGGCAGGGGTGCTTGGCGGCGTATGCGGCCTCGGCCTTGATCTCATTCTCGACGTAGACGACGAGGACCTGGCGATGAGTCTGGCCGCGGCGGGGAGCCTGGTGGGGCTGTACGTCGGCACGCACGCCACCCGGCACATGGACAGAGCGGAGAGAGTCGTGGCGGCGGGCCTCCCGGGTCCCGGTAATGCGCGGGCCGGCGCCTCTCTGTCACCACGTCTGTCGGTCTATACGTCGCCGACCCACCCCCACCCCACACCTTCGCTGGAGGTGTCGCTGCGGTTCTGACACGGCGTAGACGCCCGTCCCCTGGCTTCGGATCCCGCGGTGGGCGCGCATCATCACGAATGCATCCGAAGGCGTAGCGCTCCCGGCCGCACGTGAAATCGCCACGGTTCCAGGCATTCGCACCGTCAGCTTGACTCTGGCCCGAGGCCGCGGGTCCTCGCGATGACCGGAATGTCAGTCGCATGGGAGACTTCACGCATACCATCGAAGTCGTATGCGCGGGTTGCTTGTCTTTCCGATCCGTCGAGGCGCGTGCCTGCGTTCGCGACCGCCGGCAGAAGCCGGCCGTCTCTGGCCGACTCCCGCACCCTTTCTCAGGAAACAGCGCCTGACTCCCCCGCACTCAACCGCCGTATGGCGACCAGGGTCATGTCGTCGTGGAGGGGCCTCCCGCCGTGAAACGCCTTGACGCCATCCTCGATGGCCGTGAGCAGGGCGGCGACGGGAGCACTCCGGTTGTCCGCGACCATTCTGGCGAGCCGATCATCTCCGAGCTCTTCCTCCTCATCGTTCATGGCCTCGGTGGCGCCGTCGGTATAGAAGAGGACGAGGTCGCCCGGGTTCAGGTGCAGAACGCGTTGGTCGTACATCGCGCCCGGAAAGACGCCGACCAGTAATCCCGTGGCAGGAAGGCGCGTGACATTGCCGTCGTAGGCACACACCAGCGGCGGGTCATGCCCTGCATTCACGTAGCTCAGGGTCGCTGTTGCCGGATCGTACAGCGCAACGAAGAGGGTGATGAACAGGTCATCGGGCGTGTTGTCATGGATGAGCGTGTTGATCCGGGCCACCACCTCGGCCAATGACAGCCCAACCCCGTTCATGGCCCGAAGGGCGGCCTGGAGGTTAGACATGATCAGCGCCGCGCCCAACCCCTTTCCCGTGACATCGCCCACGGCCAGGAGCGTCCTCCCATCGGCAAGGGCGATGACATCGTAGTAATCCCCGGCAACATCGCCGCAAAACCGGATCCGGGCCGCGCTCTCCAGCCCTGGCGTCGGGGGGAGCTCGCGGGGCATCAATCCCTCCTGTATGCCCCTGGCCATGCGGATCTCGTCATCCAGCCGCTGTCTTTCGGTTCTCTCCTCGAGCAGCTCGATGGTTTCGGCCACCAGTGCGATTTGCGGCGAGAGTGCGCGCAGTATCTCCAACTCCTCGGGAGTGTAGTCATCGCCCGAGAGCCGTTCACCCACCACCAGGAAGCCCCGGAGCCCCGACACGGTCTCCAGAGGGACGATGAGCGCCGCGGCCCGCTCGGCGAGCCATGCCTTCTGCGGGTCGGTGAGAGGAATGCGTCCGCTGGCAACCATCTCGTCTACCAGCAGAGGGTGTCTCGCGTTCAGGAGCGCCTGGCCGAACTGATCACCCGCCTTGAAGGGAGCCAGCTCACAGCATTCCACGGCGTAGACAAGCGCATCCCGGCGCCGGAGCAGCGGGAAGACCGCGCTGGCCCCGATGCTGTCGCGCAGCCGTCGCGCCAGCTCCGTCCAGAACGCCCGGCTCACATGCGACTGCAGGAGGAACTCGTGCAGCGTCGCCTGCAATCGAAGTCGCTCCGGGTAGATGCGATTCTCCAGCGAGCGTCGAAGTGAGCGCTGCGCGGGAAGGAAACCGAACGCCAGAACCATGGCGATGGCAATGGGAGGAACGTCGCCGCCAATGCCCAACAGCGGCAACAGGCGGGAGGATCCGAGGTAGATCAGAGCGCAAACAAGAAGCAGCACAAGAACTGCCCCCCCGGTCACCAAGACGAGCCGTGTGCCCCGCTTCAACCGGGATTCCACCTCCAGCAACCGGTACTTGCCGAAGGCGTACGCGACGGAAACCGGGATCAGCAGAAGGAGGAGTGAAGTACCATTCAGGATGTAGAGTTTGGTGACATAGGGGAGTGCTTGATACCAGGGCCCGCCCGCGGCGGCCGCCCAGCCGGTCACGAGCTGGGCGAGCAGGGCGGGCGCTGATCCCCACAACACCAATCTGGTCTGCCGACGCTACAGAAGA
>JALOPK010000037.1 GCA_025453925.1 Candidatus Eiseniibacteriota bacterium
GGCCGTGCGTCCGAGGCAGCTCGCGACTGCGTTGGTAACCGCGAGTACTTCGAGGGTCCGCGCCTCCCCCATCGGCGGGTGGGCGTGAAGGATGGTGACGAATGCGGGTGGTGGAGAGCCTCGCAGTTCGACCTCGTTCTCGGCGTACGAGGAACTGAGCAGGGTGTGGACTCGAACCCAGGTGCTCCCGGGAGTCGAGCCGAACACCTGACCGAGTGCATCGGCAAGCGCCTGCGCCGAGACGGAGGAGGCGTCAGTACCCTCCTGGCAGACGACTTCTATGTCTACGATGGGCATGCGTGGCGTTCCTGACTACGTCTTGTGACGATCCGCATGAGAACGGGGAAGGTGCCCGATGTGCCGGATACGCCCCCTCGCGGCATCAGGAGCGCACATCCATCAGCCCATCCGGACGCCTTAGGGCGGGCTGCCGCCAGTGGTCGGTTCTCGGGGCAGTGGCACCGAGATGGACGAAGTACCGACAGGGCATCACTGCGGTCTCGCTGCTGTCCGGCGTCGGGAGGCGTCGCGCCCGGAGTTGAGGAGAACGAGATTCGATCGTGTCCATCACTACTCCGCGGTGAAGGCAGATCGGAACGAAGTGCCCCGAAACGAGGGGCGCCGGCCGCTCGGAGTCAAGCCAGATAGAACGCCCTCACCGGCGAATCCAGGACTTCTCGCGCCGGCGTCGACACGAGGGAGAAAACGCACCGGAGGCCAGGGTCCGCGGGGAATGCCAACGGGCTTCCCCGTGGCGGTGGCACGATGATGATGAAATGGCAGCCGCGGCGATCGAGGACGCAGCCACTATTCTATATTTAGAATAGTGGCTGCGGTGGCGGGCTGCCGGCCAGGACGAAGCATCGCCCTCCAAACGGGAAGGCGAGATGTCGCCTTGGGAACGCAATTCTTCGTGCCCGGGAGGCGAACCCGTTGGCGAACTCCGACAGGAGCTGCAGTCGCGGTTCACGCCGCTCCAACAGGACAACGGTCTGGCGCAGGGACGGTGTGGGAGCGCCATGAGGCGCGACAGGCTGATCATCCAATCGTGACTGAAGTCTCTCCCACAAGAGCTGCAGTCGCGGTTCTCACCGCTTCAATAGGGCAACGTTCCGGCGCAGGGGCGCCGCCGGCCCCTCCGTCACACCGACTCCGTGGTCGAACTGAAGGTGAAACCCTCGCTCATGACCGCGGGGAGCCGCATGAAGTTGTTCACATAGCCGTGTCTGCTGAGACCGACGATGTTCCTGAAGAGCACCAGGGGTGATTCATTGAAACGCAGGTTCTTGACGGGGCACGATATCCTGCCGTCCTCGACCAAGAACAGACCATCGCGGGTCATCCCGGTCAGCAGCAGCTCCTTGCGGTCCACGTAGCGAATGTACCAGAGCCGTTTCACCAACAGCCCTCGCGCGCATCGGGCGACGAGGTCATCCACCGAGCGGTCTTCGCCGGCGATACACAGCGGAAACAGCGATGGGTCCGGGCTCTCACCCTTGACCCGGGCCCAGTACCGCGAATGGTGGAGCCTCCTCGGCACGCCGCGCTCGATCCACGCGATCCGCCGCGACGGCAGCCCGTCGTCGGAGAACGGCGCCGCGGGAAGCCGTGGATCGTCGATCTCCGTGGTGAGCGTGAATCGCTCGCTGAGGAGCTGCGTACCCAGCGTGCCGGCAAGGGCGGTGCTTCCCTCCTCCGCTTCTCTGGCGCCCAGGTTCATGGCCATGAACAGAAGGAGATCGGCTACGGCCAGGGGTTCGAGTATCACCGTGTAGTCACCGGGTTCCGCGGCCCGGGGGGCCTGCGCGGAGTGCGCGGTGGCCAGCGCCCGGCGCGCGATTGCATCGGGGTCCACGTCGCCGGCAGTCCACGATGACTCGGCGGCGTATCCGCTCCCCTGAGGGCCATGCATGGTGGTGGACAACTCGACCTTGGAGTACCGGTAGAAGGCATGGAGGCCCGCCGACGTCGCCAGCGCGGCGGTCTTCACCGTGGCGCCCATCAGTCCGCTGGCGACATACCCGTGCTCCCCGGCGAGACCGATGATGTGTTGAACATGATCCGCAATGGCCCCCGGCTCCATGCGGGCCACACGGGGATCCAGGCGGGACGGCGTCTGCGGGTACTGCTGGGGCCCCAACGGGGGCACATGCTCCGGGTCCTCAGGCGCGACCCTGGCGATGGCTTCGGCCCGGGTCACGAGCCGTTCCAGCGCGCCGTCATCCACGGTGTTGATGGCCGAACTCCCGTGGCGGCTCCCATACGCGACCGTGAGGCGCAGTTCCTCCTCCTCGCCGCCTCGATTCTGCGTGATGGCGTTCTCCGCGAAACGCGTGGTCAGGCTGCGGGTGAAGCCGTACTCAATCTGGGCTTCGGGTGCCGAGACGCGGGAAAGCACCCGCGCCGTGAGTGCCTGCACATCTTCTCGTGTTCTCATGCGTTCGCCTCCCCCACGCTGATGTTGCGGAAACGGCAGTAGCTCGCACCGTGCGTCATCCTCATTCTCTGCGACGGCTCCCCCTTGCCGCAGTTCATGAGTCCGAAGGGCTTCCAGTGGGCACGACCAGCGATGGCATCGCAACTCCCCCAGAACTGCCGCGTCTGGGCGCGATACGTGACCTTCTTGAGGGGTTTCGTGACCTTCCCGTGCTCGATCAGCCAGAACATGTCGCCGCCGAACTGGAAGTTGTTGCGCATCTGATCGATGGAGAAGCTCCCCCGCCCCTGGATGTAGACACCGCGGTCCACTCCTGCGATGAGAGTGTCGGGCGTCACCGAGTCGTCGGTGCCCGGTTCCATGTACAGATTCGGAATCCGATTGATGGGAAAGCTGCGGAACCCGTCGGCCCTGCAGCAACCCGCCGACCGGAGCCCTCCGATGAGGGGCGCGGTCTCCCGAGTCGTCCCCAGACCGACCAGCAGGCCCTGGCGGACGATCGGGAACGTCTGCATGGCAACCCCGTCATCGTCGTAGAACCAGCTCCCGACCCCGCTGGGCATGGTATTGTCGACGGTGAAGTTCACGATCGGGCTCCCATAGGTGAGACGGCCGACGTCTTCCGGACTGATGAAACTCCTGCCGGCGAAGTTGCTTTCCCATCCCAGAATGCGATCCAACTCGGTGGGATGTCCGACCGACTCGTGCATGGTGAGGGCCAGGTGATCGGGATCGAGGACCAGATCCATGATACCCGCGGGGCTCGGATCGGCGGTGCACTTGCGAACTGCTTCTTCGGCCCAGCGCGGTGCGTTCGCCATCAGATCCAGGGACCGGATGAACTCGTACCCGGCCTGGCGCGCGCCCCCCTGGTAGCTACGCTCCTGCGATTCCCCGCCGACCACCGCGACCGCCTGAAGCATCGGATGGGCGAAGTGGTTCGTGGTGTCGACACAGGTGCCATCCGTCGTGGCAATGATCCGGTGCACCCGGGAGAACTCCAGCAACCCCATGGTCATGACCACCCCGGGCACCCGCAGCATCGCGTCGCATGCGCAGAGGAGAAGGTCCGCCTTCTCGCCGTGAGAGACTCGGAACGGGTCTTCCTCGCAGGGTCCCACGCAGGTCTCGACGTGCGCCGGCTCCGGGGCCATGACGATAGGCGGCATCCGACGGGCCTTGCCGGAGGCAAGGGCCGTGGCGACGGCCATCCGGGCCGTGGCCGCCACCGAATCCTTCGATAGCAGCGTGCTGGAAGCGAACCCCCAGGCGCCGTAGATCAGGACGCGCACGGCATACCCGAAACTCTCGTTCTCGTCGATGAGCTGCAGGGATCGCCGCCTGACATAAACGCGGTTCTCCCGCTCCTCAACCACCCGCACGTCGGCATACCCTGCGCCGGCCCCGCGCGCGACATCCAGAGCAACCTCGGCAAAGTCTCTCATGGTGTTTCCTTTCTCGAAACGCTCACGGTGATTGCGTCTGTGTCGGCAGATCATCCCCACCGCCGGAGACTTCCCGCTCCGCTGCGTGAGAGAAGCCAGCGGAAGAGGCCGGGCCGGCGGCCGGTCCGTCCGGCCTGTATGCGCGAAGCTGGATCGACTGGATGCCGACGGCTTCCGCGCCCATGGGAAACTCGAACTGAAGCCTCGTGACGGTTCCCCGCCAGACCCAGGCAGGCAAGAGACCGACATCGATGCGATACATGTGCGGAGCGGAGTCACCCTTCATGTGAAACACCATGGCCGCTGACCCGTCCAGCTCCTCGTGTAAACTGGAACTGAACAGCAGGCGGGCCTCGCCCTCGGTGTCGAGAGAAGCGGTGAGGAGAAGGGTGTGCGCACCGTCGGGAAGCACGGAGATCTCCGGAGAGGTGAGGCGTCTCGTTTTGCCCAACGATACCCGGAGCACTTCATCCCCCGACGCGGTTCGCACGATCTCTCGTGCCGGTGGGCCCCGCCACGTGGCGGCGATATCCCCGGCATGCCAGTCCAGGCAGAGGTCGGAGTCGCAGGGCAGCTCGCCCTGGAGCATGGGGAGGTGTCCCACGTCGGCGATGAACGGCGCGGACGAGAGGAAGGGCTCGGCCCCGGGCCCGACGCGGGGCTGCCCGGTTTCAGCACGTCGGAGGATGATGGCATCAACGACTACCGCGGTCGGGGAAAAGTGGCGATACAGGTACCGCGTGATGATCGGATGCCGAAGGGGGTGAATGAGATTGTCGTAGCCGTACTTCCAGGGATCCCCGGAGGGAAACACCACCAGGCCGGCATTCTCGCGCTCCAGAGCGGCCACGACTTCCCGTTGCGCCGCCAGTGACGCGGCATAGGTCGTCTGCACGTAGCGCGTCGGGCACGGGCGATCCGCCAGGAAGTAGAGCAACCCCTTGTTGGTGAAGTCGTAGAAAGGTTCCCCGCGCACCAGGGTGTCGCGCAGGTACTCGACGAGTGGCTCGATCCAGGGGAGGGCGGTCACCCCCTCGCCCGCGCGGGGCGTCTTGAGCTGTCGCATGGGCAGGTCTGCCTCGGCGGCGGGTGCACCCATCCGTCGGGAAAGGGCCCGCGCAGGGCCGGTTTCCGGGTCGATGGGAATCACCCGCATGCCGAGGGCGACCAGCAGGGCGAGCAAGGCGCCGTGGAGTAGTGACCCGAGCCACCACCGGCGACCAACCCTGATTCGAGACGCGTGATGATGGATGAGCACGGCAAGCACGACGAAGACGAGAGGAAGGATCTTGCTCACGTGATCGTTGTCCGGCCGGCGGATGACCGCCCGGAAGAAGGCCGCCGCGCCGACGGCGACCACGGGAAGCGTCAGGCTCGATCGGTGGACGACGCCTGCCACACGCTGCGCGGCGAGATGGGCCAGACTCCAGACGATGGCGAGGGCCGACAGGAACAAGGGCAGGGTCTTTGATCTGAGCATTCTGGCCGGACCGTCGTCCGCGGCAATCATCCCGAGCATATCCAGACCTCTGATCGGAACGGAGGACCGGTCGGACAATCCGCCCGCGATGCCCATGGATGAGGTCACGAACGCGCCGATGGCGTGGTGATGCGCCAGATAGGTCAAAGGAACCAGCGCGCCGGCCAACACCCCGGCGGAGAATGCCATTGCGTCCCGGGGCAGCGATCCGCGGGGTCTATTCGCATCGCGCGGGAACGCCAGATGGCCATACGCCAGGGTGAACCCTGCCGCGAGCGCGGCAGCCAGACCTCCGTCCAGGCTGTAGAACACGGCCCACGCCGCGAGAAGGCCCCCAAGAAACGCCAGCCGTCGATGACCTCGACGCCCGACGAGCCAGAGGGCCATGGCCGTGTAGACCAGATAGGGCAGCCAGTACCGGCCGTTCGGGGAAGGAAGCGCGTACGCGCCCACGATCGCCGCGAGCAGGCCCCGCGCCGGGGAACCAAGGCAAGCGGTCAGGAGCGCATAGAGCGAGACCGCGGCCAGGGGGTCGATGAGGCGCTCCACCCGGCGGACCTCCAGGATGGACTTCCCTCGAGCGAGGCCCAGTTGACCTTTGATACCGTTCTCGAACAACCCATGCCAGAGGAAGACATCCCGGTAGGGCGCCGCCCCCTCAGCGATGGCCGCGGCAGGGGTGATCCGCTCCCCTTCATGATACGGGTCGATGGGGCCCGCCACGTCATACACGAAGCACGTGCAATAGAGCGCCAGCGGCGCCCACAGCCACCATTGCGCGCGGGCGGACCAGATCCCCGCGAGCAGCGACCATGGCCGTCGTGGCACCGGTGCGGATGCGTTCCACTCGATCGCCGCGCCGAGAATGCAGGCGACGGCAACCGTGGTGACAAGCAGGCTCCCGAACGCCGGGCTCGACGGGCGGAGATTCAGCAACGTGAGGCCGCCCAGGGGCAGTAGGGCTCCCCGCAGGGTTCGTTCCATGCCCGGGCGGGAGCCCCGGCGGCCGGCAACCAGCATGCACACGGCCCACGCGGCGCCGGCCGCGAGAACACCCCCTATTGCGGCCCAGGCCGTCATGGCGCGGAAGTCGGACCGACCGGTTCCCAACCGAAAAGCCGCCGCAGTCCCCAGGCCGATGCCGGCCAGCAAGATGCACCCGAGACTCTCCCGCGAGAGAATCGGCGGGCGAACGGGGCCAACCGTCGTGAGGGGGGCAACGGTCCTCTCGAGGGCGGAGCTGGTCGGGGTCCGTCGGCCGCGTCCGGCGAACGCCGCGAGGGAGAGGAACGAGGCGAACGCCGCCCCGGAGATGATCAGGCCCGTGCCGAGGGTCCATCCGGCGACGGTGCAGGCGAGAGGCCAGCAGAGGAGGCCGATGTGGGCCAGGATCATCGGGAGCGCACCGCGAGGAGAGAGCCGGAACAGGCGGGAGGCCAGAAGTACCATGACGCACGTGAGCGGTACGATGGCGCAGGCAAGGAGAAAAGCGATCGTCTCGCGGTCCTTGGCGTAGCCTTCGAGCACCGCGCGATTGATGATGTCGCCGTTCCACCGCACGTCGGGACTGATGTGGGGCGCCACCCAGGCGAGAATCCCAAGGCCATACACCCCCGCCGCCAAAGAGGCGAAGGTGGTACCGACGGGCGGCTCGTTCGGAGAGGGGTTTCTCTGCCATCGCATGTTGTGTGCTGCCAGCGGGCGGTGGTCCACCTATCTCATCCGTGCCCGTCGCGCGCGCATCGTGGGAGGAGAAGCGCGCTCAACTCCCGCCTCTGAGGTCTTGGAACACTTGATGTCATGTGGGATCGAGGCTGTACACAATCGCCTCGCCTACACCGAAGGAGTCTCTCCACTCCACACCTATTCTGCGAATCGCGCGGATATCGCACCGTCGCAGGCGCAGCCGCATCCCCTCCTCGGTCTCACCATCCAGCGTCCTGAGTTCGTAGTAGAAACCGCACTCCGCCAGATCCTCACACGTGAAAGAGGAACGAGTGACACTAAGGGGCTGATCCACATAGCCGAGCGCCGGCACGGTGAGATCCTCCGCGGCCTTGCCGGCGGCGAGGATTCTTCGCCCGGTGGCGACGACCTGAAGATAGTCGGCAGCGACCTTCCTGCAGCGGACGTACTGCCGGTAGGTGAAGGTACTCTCGTGGCCAGACCATTCGTCCGGCCTCCAGATCGCGTCGCTGAAGGCGTTGAACCCCATCAGACCGGCGCACAGCAGCGCAACCATCAATCCGAACCGCCATCGCGCCAGACCGAATCCGCAGCAGATTGCGAGACCCGGCCAGACCAGCAGCATGTACCGGGGGAAGCGGTACAAGTAGGTGGAGAATAGTAGCATCACCGCCAGGGCAAACGCCGGCAGCACCCACCAGAATCCGCCCCGAGTCACGGCGAGAGCGGCAAGCGCGATGAACAGGCCGGCGGCCGCCCCTTCTGCCAGGTGGATTCCGGGGATCAGAGCCGCGGCCCCGATGCCCGCGGCAAGAGGCATCAGCAGAAGCCAGCGTCCCCACGCCGCGGCCAGCACCCCGGCTCCCATGGGCACCCAAGCCCACTGGTCTACCATCAACCGGCGCATCCAGAATGCGAGTCCCTCAAGTGCGGACCAAGGCCGATCGAGCACCGAGAAGTCCTTCACGTTCTCCGGATAGAGGAACCAGCCGTAGTGGAGCTTGCAGGCGACGAGCCAGGTGGCGTACACGCCGACCGGAACCCAGAGGAGCGCCTTGCGGAACCTCGGTGTGAACAGACCGATCGTTCCGGCCAGGGCCACGACTGCCGACGCGAGCACCCCGGGAGCCTTGGTGAGAGCGGCGAGCGAGCCTAGGACCACATATGCGAGAGGCCATCCCTTGAAGGCCGCCAGCAAAGTGATCACGGAGAGCGTTGCCACCGGCATGTCCAGGCGAACCATAGTGGTCTGCACCAGGAAGGGCGGCCAGGAGGCCAGGAGCACGGCGGCGATGGAGCCGGCCCGGGGGGAGGCCAGGCCCGCGCCGAGGGCGTAGACGGCCGCAACGGCCCCGAGGGAGAAGAGCAGGCAGAGGCCGTGTGCCACCTCGACGTGGGGGCCGAGAAGGCGGAAGGCGACCCCTTCCACCATGAAGTAGAACGGCGGGTGCACTTCATCCTCGATGAATGGGCTGAAGGAGCGGGACATGATGAGCGCATTGGGTATCATGTAGGCCGCGCCGTCGCCGAACTCGGGCTGGCGGATGGTCGAAAGACCCGCGGCGCCGGTGATCCCGAGGCCCACGATCAGGCCCCACCGGGGTGCGGCTTTCTCGAGCGCCCGCGCGGCAGTGCGCCAAAGCCCCTTTGTGCCCGCGCGGAGGCTCATGCCGACGCAATCCTCCAGACGACGAGGCACAACGGCAGGGTGACCGCGCACAGCGCATAGCACACGAGCATGATGCTCCCGATCTTCCGCTCGTCGCCGCCATAGGTTCTCACCTGCAGAATCAATCCCGTCGCGGGCGCCGACGCCGCCTGTATCACGAAGAACTCCGCCAGAAGACCGTGTCGCTGGCCGAGACCGGCGCCGAGGAGAAGCAGCATGACCAGCGCGGGGAGCAGCATGAGTTTGAGTGACGCCACGCGCAGAGCATCCTTCCCGTAGTTCCGCAGGCAACAGGGAACGCCGCCGAGGATGGCGCCCAGCGCGAAGGTGGCGACGGGCACGGCGGCCTGGCCCATGAGCGTGGTGGCGTGCAGGAACGCGTCGGGGATCCATTCCCCGATGTGGGTGGCCGCACACGCCATGCCCAGAACGCTGGCGACCAGAGGAGGGGTCACGAGGCCGCGCCAGCCTCCTCGAGTCCCACGGTCGCTGACCAGCAGAGGCCCGAGGCTCCACAGGAGGGGATTCAACCCCATGATGAACAGGAACGTGAAGAGCGCGAACTGGTCGAACTGGTCCGGAAAGAGCCGGAGACCTATCGGCAGCACGAGATAGCCGGCGTTCTGCATCCCCACCAGGGGCAAGAGGTCCCTGGCGGCGGGCATCCTGCGACGGAAGACCGGCAACGCCAGACCGAAGCCCAGAGCGACCATGGCAACGGCCGAGATCGGAAGCACCCACCAGAACGAGAGTGCCTTGGGGTCGAATGTGCTTGCCAGGTTCGAGAACATGAGAGCGGGAAGGAAAACGTTGACGGTGACTGCCGTGAGGCCGGTGACCTGGGACTGCGTCACCACCTTCTTGCGGACAAGGATCCCCGCGGCCGCCACCACGACGAAGATGTCCAGGACGGCGAGAAACGTCCCCCAGAATGCAGGAAGAAATGACGGCATGCGCGGGCCTCGGGTTCACAGAAAGGCGTCAGAAGGACTTCCCTGGCGACGATCTGATCCGGTGAGGAGTGTCAGCGAAAGGCGGGAGGCAATCAGGCAGAAACCCGCGCACGACGCAATAGCGGGGCGATGGCGTCGGTCGACGGGGCATGCGCCGTTCCTACTCCACGAAGATGCCCGTGGGCCTCACCAGGCCGGAACGAATCTGCGTTCGTGGGCGCAGGCTGACGAGCAGGCCCTCGGAGGTGTCGATCAGTTGGCTGCCGGGGCCGGGCGCCGCGGCTCCGCCGTGCAACCCCTTGACGCAGGTGGGACCCGCGGCAGATTCTCGGCCACGACTCGCGTGAATGTCATCCCTGAGTCGCCGGCATGCTGCGGACGGTGGTCCACGGCAACCGGCGGCGCGGCCGCTGTGCACGGCACCGCATTGGTAGACGCCGGCGGCGTTGATAGGGCACGTTGAGGCCCGGATCGCGGAAGACGTGCCACCCCCTGGAGTTGCCGATGGCAGTATTGACGAGACGAAACTTCCTCAAGTCCACCGCCGCCGCGGCAGGGCTTCATTTGTTGCCGATGGGGCACCGGGGCGCATCTGCCTTTGCCGAATCTCCGCCGGCCGGCGGAGCATCCCGTCCCAACCTCCTGGTGGTGTTTCCGGATCAGTTCCGGCGACAGGCGCCGGGATTCATGGGTGAGGATCCGGCCCTCACGCCCAACCTGGACCGGTTCGCCGCAGAGAGCCTCGCGTGCACGGATGCCGTCAGCAACTGCCCCCTGTGCAGCCCGTTCCGCGCCATGCTGCTCACGGGGAAGTACCCGTCGGCGAACGGCGTGACGGACAACTGCTCCTCCCGGCCCTACATGGCGTCCTCCTACCTGCGGGCCAACGAGCGATGCCTATCCGATGTCCTCGCCGATTCGGGCTACGACCTCGGCTACATCGGCAAGTGGCATTTGGAGCATCCCGAGCCTCCGTTTGTGGACCCCGGGCCCGAGGCGTGGGATGAGTACACACCGCCCGAGCGCCGCCACGGCTTCTCGTTCTGGCATTCCCATGGGATCTATGACAACCACCTCGCGCCACGCTACTGGGTCGGCGACAGCCCGCGGGATCGGCCGACCACCTTCTATCAGTGGTCGCCCCGCCATGAGGCCGACGTGGCGATTTCCTACATCAGGAACGAGGGCGGGAGAGTCCGCGACCCGGCGCGACCGTTCGCTTTGTTCGTTGCCATGAACCCGCCCCATCCGCCGTGGGACATGGTCCCCGGGGAGTACGTGCAACGCTATGCGCATCTGCCGGTCCGCGATCTCCTGAACCGACCCAATGTCGACTTCGACTCCACGTCGGGGGAAGTCATCAGCGGCATCGGCAGCGCCCACCTGTACTTCGCCGCGGTCACCGGGGTCGACCATCAGTTCGGCCGCATCCTGCAGTGCCTGGCCGATGAAGGGTTGGCGAAAGACACCATTGTGGTGTTCACCTCCGACCACGGGGAAATGCTGGGCAGTCATGGACGGATGGGCAAAATGGTGTGGTACGAGGAATCCCTGGGCATTCCCTTCATCATTCGCTGGCCTGGCGTCATCCGGCCCCGGCGGGATGATCTCCTCCTGAGTGTGCCTGACATCATGCCCTCCCTGCTGGGTCTGTTGGGGCTGGGTTCGAGAACTCCACAGGGGGTCCAGGGCATTGACCTCTCGGAGACTATTCTCGGAGGCTCGGGCCCACGTCCGTCCTCCGCCCTCTACATCCAGGCCGGAGCGGAGCAGTTCGGCGCGCGGGGCGTGCGCACACACCTTCACACCTATGCATACAACCGGAGCGTGAGAGCGGGGAGTTCGGAACTCCTGTTCGACAATGTTCACGATCCCTACCAGATGAAGAACCTGGCGCGACGCGATGCCGCCACCGCGGCCGGACTGCACCGCGAAATGATTGCCTGGCTGGAGCGGATAGACGATCCCTGGCTGAAGGCCGGGACATAGCAGGTTCGCGTTCCCCCCGGGGACGGGCCTCAGGATCGATCATGCGCGCCGCAGCATCGCTTCCATTTCAGGCCTGAGCCGCATGGACAGGGGGAGTTCCGGCCCTCGGGGCCCTGAAATCCGCTCCGCGGCGCGGTCTCCGTGATCCGGTCTTGTCCGAACCGGGACGAAGTGGAACGGTCCCGCGCCCGCATTTCCCGGGCCAGCGGCTCCAGCCGGGGAACGGCGTGCGCAAACCAGAGGCGGTATCCAGGGCAGAGAACGCTGGGCAGGCCCTCGGCGGGCCTGTGTTTCGGGCATCCCCCGCCGCAGAAGGTCCTCCACTCGCACCCGCGGCATCCCTCGGCAAGGTCCCTTTTCCGGAGGACGAAACGCGCCAGCGCCGCACCGTCAACGCCGGCAGGCCATTCGCGGTCAAGGGATGGACCGTTCCCGCAAATCCGACCAAGGCGCCACTCCGGGGTGACGAAGTGGTCGCAGGCATACACGCTGCCGTCCGACTCGACGGTCAGCTGTCGTGCACACAGGGATGCCGCCGTGCAGAGCGACTCCACCCCCGTGGTCATGCGGTAGATGAGCGCATCGATGGCGCGCTCAGACACGCTGTCCCGGTGACGCGCCAGCCAGAGGTCGAGGATCCTGCAGAGGAAGCGGCCGTATGCCAGCGGGTCGGGGCACCAGGACGCCGGCCGCTTCGACCCCGATCCCTCGTCCGGGGTCCACTCGATCACCGGGATGAACTGCAGCCATCTGGCGCCCAGGTCGAGGAGGTGGCCCAGGACCTCGTCCGGGGCGTGCACGTTCCCGTCGTGTATGACGCTGAGCACGTTGCAGGCGACCCCGTGATCCCTTAGCGACCGGAAGGCGGAGGCAGCCGCCTCGTGGCTGCTGCCTCCGCTCCTGAGGGTGCGGTAGGAATCGTGGAGATGCCGGGGACCGTCGATGGAGAGCCCGACAAGGAAACGGTTGTCCCGGAGGAACCGACACCAGGCCTCGTTCAGGAGCGTGCCGTTGGTCTGCAGCGTATGCGTGACGGTCTGCCCCGGCCGCGCGTGCCGTGCGGCGGCCTGCACCGCCCGGCGGAAGAACGGGAGCCCGGCCAGCGTCGGCTCTCCTCCCTGCCACGCGATGGTGACGCACCCCGGAGCCCGTGGCAGATACCCTGCGAACACGGACTCCAGTACGTTGAACTCCATGGTCTCGCCGGTTCCGCCGCTCTGCTCCCCCGGTCCATAGTAGCAGTACGCGCACGTTCCGGTGCATCGCGCACCGACCGGCTTGATCATGATGGTCACTGATGCCGGATCAACGCCGGGCACGATTCCTCCTCCGAACCGTCCTCCCGGGGCGAACGCCCGGGCAGGATCCGGGCTCGCGGGCATTGGAGACCGCGTCCGTGCTCACGGTCCGCGCCGCAGCGGATTCCCTTCGGGACACAGTTCGCCCATCGCTCGCGAGATTGCTTCTTGCACCTTGGTCATATCCTCCGGACTGCGATAGGGCCGCCGCTGCCAGATCATTCTCATGGAGAAGAGACCATCCTTCGTCCATCGCGGCATGATGTGCACGTGAATGTGGGGCACACTCTGGCTCACAATGGTGTTGATCGCCAGAAACGAACCCTCGGCGCCCATGCCGCGCTGGACCGCGATCGACAGGAGCCTCGCCGTGGCGAACAGCGGGGCAACAAGGTCGTGCGGAAGATCCGGGAGCGTCGCGTGATGCGCCTTGGGCACCAGCAGGCAGTGCCCATGCACCAGCGGCCGGTGATCAAGAAACGCAAGGGAGATGGAATCCTCGAACACGGCGCGGCAAGGGACGCGACCCTCGACGATGGCGCAGAAGGCGCAGGCCGGGGAATCCTCGAACAGCTCCAACTCGGTTCTCGCCATGGCGGAGCCTATCGCAGTTCGCACTCCAGGTGGCGACTGATGCGGTCTCTGACCTTGGTCCACGAGGGCGTGATGAGAAAGCTCTCGTCCATGTTCGCCACCATGCGCGTGAAGAGAGGCCAGGGGACGGCAAAGGTCAGTTCGGAGCCGGCGACGCACGGCCGCGCCGATACGTCGAACATGCCGAGCACAGCCCTCGGCTCATCGGAGGCCAGCTCACGGCGGGGATGCTGGACGATCGAACTGCAGCCGGAGCCCATGGGCGCGATGACCCCGTGCGGATCAACCCGATCGTAGTTCGCCAGCGTGAAGAGACCGGCGAGCACGTCGCAGGTCGCGAAGAACACCACGACCTCCGGCTGATCAGGCCCCCGGAGGAGATCCCATGGCGCGAAGATGATGTACCGGCCCGGGGCCTCGAAGGCTGCCTGTTCCTTCATCATCTCCCGCACTAGCCTTGGTGACTTCTTGTAGCGCTCACCTTCCAGCTTCCCGGGAATGCCGCAGGAGAGGAAGTGCTCGAACCGGGGATGAAGCTCGCTGCTGAAACCAAGGTACCGCTTGCCTCCTCCACAGGCGACCGCGGTCTTGTCGAACGCGATGACATCACCGCGGCGAACCCGCGCGAGATCGCAGATGATGCAGCGGTGACCCGTGGCGTGGGGTGCCTGCGTGGCCGGATCGACGGAATCGGAGTACCAGTAGGCAATGGGGAGCTCGCTGCCCGGGAAGTATCGTTTCCATCCCTCGGCGAACCGTTGGGAAATCGTTGGGTCCATAACCCCTCCATTCGATGGGATCACGACGAAGCGCCTGCCGTTCCCGCGCCCGCGCGATGCCGACAATCGTCTCGCACGGCGCGTGGGGTGAACCGCAGGCCGAGCCAGACGAGAAGCCCGACCACGACGAGGTCATCCAGATGGCCGAGAACGGGAATGAAATCGGGAATGATGTCGATGGGTGAGAGCAGGTAGGCGATGGCGGCGGCCAGGAGCACCCGCGCCACCCACGGCGTCCGCGGGTCGGCCACCATGAGGCGAAAGGCGTCGATCTCCCGTACCAGACGCCCGAGCTTGCCCCCGAGTGCCGTCACGGCGGGTCTCTCGGCGACAGAGGTCTCATCGCCGGAACGGGGCGCCCGGCGGCAGGACCTTCGCGCACGCCATGGCGAAGCCCCTACAGCACGAACAGCAGGGTTCGCATCACGTCCTCGTAGTCGCGATGATCGAACCTCACCATGAATGGGTCGATGGTCCGTGCACCCGGGAAGAAGCCGGCCCTGAACGCCCGGGTATGCTGCCGGTACTTGATCACCAGCTCGAACCGGTCAGGGAGCGGGAAACGGCAGCGAGCGACATCCCCTCGAAGGGCTTCCTCCGCGCCCGATCGAATCCGTTCGACCGCGGCGGCGGGGTGGAGGTTGACGGTGGAATCGCCCACGCCGCGCTTCACCGCCACCGTGCCGATGGCGGGATTCACCGACGCTACTTCCTCACAGAGCCCTTCGTCCCCCGACACGAACACAACGGGGACATCAGCGGTCGCGGCGGCATAGGCGTGGAGCAGGAACTCGGACATGGGCTGCCCGTTGAGCCGGATGTGGGTGACGGAGCCGGTCATGGTGTGCGACAGGGGGCTGGCGGCCGACCCCGCCCGTGAATGGTAGCCGATCATCAGGAGGGCCGAGAAGGTGCGGTCGATTTCCTGTATCATGGAAAACGGATGGCCGCTCCATCCCCTGACCAGGCGGATCTCCCGGGGGAGCTTCGTCGCCAGGAGATTGCGTCCCGTATCATGCGCATCCTTGACCCAGATCTCCTTCGCTCCCGCTGCCAACGCGCCCTCGCACGCCGCGTTCACCTCGGCGGTCATCTGATCACGGAACTCGCCGTAGTCGGGCTTCCTCGCATCGGTCTCATCGTCATGGGTCGTGCCAGTGATGCCCTCGATGTCCGCGCTGAGATACACCTTCATGACTGCCCTCCTTCCTGCGCGCCATAGGCGGTGCAGGTGAGTCTTCGGGATTCGGAATGCTCATCCGTCCATATCACGTAGCCAATGGTATCGGGGG
>JALOPK010000301.1 GCA_025453925.1 Candidatus Eiseniibacteriota bacterium
TGTCGAACAGCCTCAGAACATTGATGCTCCATGCCTCAGACTGGTAATCTTTGGTCGGGAAACCGATCGAGCTCACCACCAGACAGCGCGGCAGCGGGGCGGCGGCTGTCATGCCGGCGAGTGTGAGGGTGGAAAACAGCGCGAACACGCACCTTCTCATCAGGCGCCCCTTTCTCACGGGCTCTGCCGTTCCCGTCCGCCGGCGATGGGGAGGGCTGCTGAGGCTCCACCGCGCCAAGGCCCTCGCCGGTTGATTCTGAGCCCGGAGCTTCCCATCCCCCTCACGGAGAACGGCGAGTGGGGAGGCGTGGATTGTCGGCAAGACGGTCACGCCCGTCACGGGCCAGCGGCGGAGGGCACTTCAGGAGTGGGTTGAAGGCAAGAAACCGCCCGGCCCCCCGCAGTCAAGCGGCTGCCCGGGGCATCGAAAAGGAGGAGGGCACCGGCGGTGCCGGTGCCCTCGGAGCGAACCGACCGGAGGTTACTCGCAGAAGACTCTCACGACATCGCCGTCGTGAGAATCGACGTTGACCTCAAGCTCCTTGAGGGCCTGGATCAGTTCCTCTGTGTCCATCGACGAGAGCGCCGTCAGATCGATCCCCTTTTCCTCCATCTGCTCGCGGGCATCGCGCGGCACCAGCGCGGAGAACTTCATCCCCGCGCGGACCAGCGCCAGCGGGACACGGATATTGACCTTGTCGCCGTCGGAGCTGTCCACCGTCACCCGCAGGTACCGTGGCGTTCCCTTGGCGACGGGAAGGGGCGCCTCCTTGCCAACGGCCGAAAGAAGGCGCTCGGCCTCCTCGGGAGTCGCCTTGCCCTCGGCCACCAGGCGTAGAATCCGAATCCTCTCCTCACTCATTGCAGTGCTCCTTTCTCAAGGGGATACGCGTCTTCAGACAATGACCACACGAATCGATGGACCCTCTGCCCGGTCGACCGCAACCCGGGTGCCGTTCACCGCGACACAGAGCGCCGGCACCGCGCCGATGGCGGCAAGGGTCGATTGAGCGCGGGACCCATTCTTGACCAGGTACCGGACCAAGGACGCCAGCCAGAGAAGTGCGAGCAGGGGCCAGAACAGCAGGAACGGGAAGGGCACCCAGGCGTAGCGCCCGATCCTGACCACCACCAGCGCCGGCATCATGCGAGCAGATCCAGTGCCTGGCGTGCATCGATCTCTCCCCGCTCGAGGCGGTCGAGCAGATCGCCAACCTGCGGCTTCGGCGGGGGCGGGGGGGCATCCAGCTTCTCAAGCAAGGCGGCGAGTCTGTTCTTCATGGTCGGGTAGCTGATGCCGAACATCTCCCCGGTCTTGGTGAGATTCCCGCCGCTGAAGAGAAGCGCCAGCACGAGCTGCTGCTCCTCGCGGGAGAGTTTACCCAAGGGCGAGACCTCCAGGTTGCCCTCCACCGTGATGCCGCAGTCGGTGCACGCTGCTCTGGTGAGCCGCATCCCCTTGCCGCACGATGGGCATCGAAGATCCGTCACATTCATTTCCACCTCCAGGAGTTACGATTCTTGGATGCGTGAATCATGATTTGCGAGGCAAATATACATCAGACTGACGTTTTCCGCAAGGGAGTTTTCGAGTTCACAATACTCGGGAGACAAGGCGGCGTGATTCTCAAGGGACGCTCAGCGGGTTTCAGTGGGCAGGCGACTCTCCATCGCCAACTATTCTAATATTAGAATAGTCAGCAGGGAGGCGAGCTATGGAGGCTCCGCGACCAAATGTCGTGATTCCGAGGTTGAAGGTGGCGCCACGGCATGGCCGTCCCACGTTGCGGGGCAGGCGCCGAAGCGCGGCCCTCCGGCGTTCTCTCGAAGTCTCGTCTAGGATGACGGGCTCACATCGAGTCCCGCCATGCTCACCCGACAAGTGGTTGAGTGTGACGAGCAGGGGGAGAGCGGTCTCCCGCAGAAATCCTTGCTGCGGGAAACCCGCGGGGCAGGGCTCCCCGGAACCCTGCCCCAGACATCCGCGTGCGGGCGTGGGATACGCTACGGGTTTCCCCCCTGCCGGCTCCGGATTGCTTTCATGACCAGGTATGCACCAAGAACGATCGGCAGCACGGGCCACCACTCCTCGATCCATGCCATGGAGACATCAAACTTGAGGTGCAGCAGGAGCAGGAGACCCACCGCCATGAGCACGATTCCGCCGAAGAGCGAACCGCCCATGGGAGGAAGCTTCGCGACGTCCTGGAGATCCAGTTCCTGGCCCAACTCGCCCGCGCGATTGTAGAGCTTCGCGAGGCGGTATGCATCGATCACGTTGTAGATCCAGAAGAACGAGAGCGAGAAGCCGAAGAGCGGTTCGAGTCCCCTGATTCCGGACTCGAGTATGGTGATGGTGAGCGCCACGATCCCCATGTACGTGAAGCCCCTCCGGTAGAACCCGACATAGACCTGGCCCATGCCCGGCATCGTGGAGAGAAGGCCTGCCAGGCCAGGCGACTTCCTTCCGAAATCGCGGATTCGGGACCGTGGCGGCTCGCCGGGGCGACTCTGTGGGCCGTCATTGACGCGTGGTGCGGCATACTCTCTGCCGCTGTCCTGAGTACCGTTCATCTCATCCTCCTGTTGGCTATGATATGCGGGAAACGGAATGCTCGTCCGCGCGCGGCGCACGGGTCGACTCGGAGCCTTCGCTTCCTCCCGTGATGGAAGCGGAGACCTCGCCGTGGCGGAGAGCCTTCCAGAGGGACACCACATCTGAGCGCATCAGACGGACGCCGTTGCTGGCCGCGGTATACTCACCGTCGCGCAGGGCACCCGCCACGTTTCGGAAGTCGGACCAGAGCACACTGGCGGCGTCAGTGGTGCCCACGTATCGCATCTCGATCTGCCGGACCGCTGACTGCACCGGGTCGAGCACCCGCCCACCCGTTGCGTGCCACAGCGGCGCCGCGGCGGCCGTCAGGCGTTCCGACGCGGCATCCGCGCGGGACCGCGCGCTGTCGAACTGCGAGTCGATACTGACCAAGAAGTTCGCCGCGTACCGGATGGGGACGACCGGCGAGCCGCCCAGCACTACAAGCAGTGCTGCTCCTACGTAGGCGACCTGCAACTCGAACAGGGGTACGGACACGACCCCTTCCCACCACCGGCCGACCCGAGCGCGCCAGGACATCCGGCCGGGCGCCCGGGACGTGGCGCGAATCACCCCTGCCGCGAACGCGTGGTCAGGGGTCGTCTCCGCCATGGCCGGCAGCATGGGCACCAGCCAGGTCAGGACTGCCTCCAGCGCACGGCAGCGCGGGCAGTGCTCCAGGTGGCGGCGCACCATGGCATGGTACTCCACGTCTCGATGTGCGATCTCCCGACCCGCGATGGTTCGCTCGACCAGACCGCAGGCCGGGCCGCTGGTGCGCGCCAGCACCGCAGAGGTCAGATCCGGGGCTGCTTCCGTGGGAGCGTCCCCGTCACGCACTGTGGCCAGGAGGCGAGCGCATTTCCCGCATGCATCGGCGTGCCGTTCGAAGGTTGTCCGCGATTCCGGCGCCAGCCCCCCGTCGAGATAGTCAGCGAGCATGTCCAGCCAGTCGCGGCAGCTCATTCTGTCTCGATTCATGGCGGTGCTACTCCTGCAGTTCCGGACCGCCGCCCAAAGCGAGGATAGCCTTGGCCAGTTCGATCCGCGCGCGGTTGGCCCGCGACTTCACCGTTCCCAGGGGCACCTTCAGCATGGAGGCGATCTCCTCCTGAGGCAGCCCCTGCATCTCCTTCAACACGATGATCTCCCGGTTGATGACGCTCAGCGTCCGAAGCCCACGATACACGAGGCGCTTGCGGGCATTCGTGATGGCGTGCTGCTCGGGATTCGGGTCGTCGTCGGCGAGGCTGACGTCTTCTTCGATGGGGACGTCGTGTGCCGGCGGCCGGGCCTTGGCCCGCCGCAGGTGATCCACACACACGCCGCGGGCGATCCGCACCATCCATGGCAGGAAACGCTGAGGGTCGCGACAGGTGGTCAGTTTCCGGTAGATGCGCACGAACACTTCCTGCGCCAGGTCCCTAGCCTCTTCAGCATTGCCGACATAGCCATAGGCGATGCCGTAGATGCGGCCCTGGTACGTGCGCACCAGCGCTTCCCAGGCCAGTTCATCTCCGTTTCGGCATCGCTGAAGCAGTTCGGTCAGCTCCATGGTTCCTCTCGCCGTTGCCGGGGGCTCCCGGTCATGGTCTTCGTGGTTCCTGCCATCTAGGACGCAGGAATGTCTCATCTGGTTCGGTGTGAAGAACTGATGGAGTTTCGTCATCTCACGTCGCGCGGGCAAGGGAACCGCCAGTCACGGATCGCCTGCGCTCGTGAAGCTCTCGGTCCGGTGCATGCACAGTGCGGCGCGCCGTGAGGCGGGACGGGCTGTTGACCGGATCGTGACTGACGTCATTCCGACATGGGCGGCGGTCGCGGTTCACACCGCTCCAACCGGGCAAGGGTCTGGTGTAAGGACGGGGCACGCGCGCGCCGTGAGGCGGGACGGGCTGTAGACCGGATCGTGACTGACGTCACTCCGACAGGGGCGGCAGTCGCGGTTCACACCGCTCCAACCGGGCAAGGGCCGGGTGTAAGAACCGGGGATGATCCCCGCCGGTTGCCTGAACCAGCGCGGTGACCTCTCAGAACTTGGGACGCGGAGCTCGGCGAGAAGTCGCTCGGCAGCCTCGATCATCACGGGGGGGCCGCACATGTAGTACTCGATCTGCGCAGGATCCGGGTGGGTCTTGAGGTACTTCTCGTAGGCAACGTTGTGGATGAAGCCCTCCGGGCCATCCCACTGGTCGCCGGATTGCTTGTCCGACAGCGCGACAACAAACATGAAGTTCGGGAACGCTGCCTCGATGGCCCGAAAATCATCCACGTAAAAGAGTTCTCGGACCGAGCGGGCACCGTACCAGAAGGTCACCTTCCGCGCGGTCTTCTGTGTGTGGAACAGGTGCATCAGGTGCGATCGCATAGGCGCCATGCCCGCCCCACCGCCCAGATACAACATCTCCCGGTCGGTATCCTTGATAAGGAAGTCGCCGTACGGACCACTGATGGTCGCCTGCTGGCCGGGCTTGAGTGCGAAGAGATAGGAGGATCCCAGCCCCGGCGGCGCGTTCGGGGGCTTGGCGGGAGGAGTCGCGATGCGCACGTTCAGCCGCAAGGCGCGCCCTTCCGCCGGGTAGCTGGCAAGGGAGTACGCTCGCATCAACGCCGGATCATCATTGACGGCCCTCAGCTTCCAGAACGCGTACCGATCCCACGCATCACGATACTCTTCCTCGACGTCGAATCTCGTGAACGGAATCTCGAAGGGCGGCATGTGGATCTGAACGTACTGGCCCGGCGCGTAGGCGAGCCCATCCGAACACTCGGGCAGCTCCAGGACCAGTTCCTTGATGAAGGTCGCCACGTTGCGGTTCGAAACCACCGGCACGGTGATCTGACGAATCTGGAGGTACTCAGGCGGAATCCTGATCTTGAGATCCTCCTTGACCTTGACCTGGCAAGTCAGCCGGACGCCCTCCATCCGCTCCTTCCTGGTCAGAAGACCGATCTCCGCGGGGAGGAGCTGCCCGCCTCCTCGCTCGATGGCGCACTTGCAGTAGGCGCAGGTCCCCTTGCCCCCGCATCCTGACGGGATGAAGATCCCGTGATCCATCAGGGTCGTGAGGAC
>JALOPK010000302.1 GCA_025453925.1 Candidatus Eiseniibacteriota bacterium
CCTTCGAAGTGACCGACGATGACGGTGTCCGGAAGACCTTGACCTGCAACGAGCGCTACTACGCGCCTTCGGAGATGACGTGGCTACTGAGGCGCGCGGGGTTCACAGGGGTGGAGCTGTTCGGGTGCCACCTGAGCGGCTTCAGCCGCGCACACCCCCTGACCCACGAAGACATGGAAATGCTGGTGGTGGCAAGGAAGTAGCGGAAGGGGTTCGCTATTTCGGCTCTCCGTGGCGAGCCCTGTTCTCGGCGATTCGTGCCTTCACCAGCTTCCGTACCAGCGCAGAGGGCAGCGGTTTGTCCGCCTTGAATCGGATGGCCCCTGTACTGGTGTCGTAGAGCCTGAGTTCATCCTTGTGGGCTGCCACCACGGTCGAACTCAGCAAATAGAGAGCGCAGTGATTCTCCGCCGCGCCGAACCCAACCAGCATGTGGCCATCGAGCCGAAACGCGGGGAGCTGGTAGCTGATGCACTCCTCGGCCGAGGGCGCCGCGGCCCGTATGGCCTTGCGGAGTTTGCGGAGCGCGGTGCGTGTGTCGGTACTCAGGGATGCGAGGTACTCGTCCACGGTCGCAGGTCGTCCTGTCATGGCATCCGCTCCTTGGGAACGTCCGGTGACGGTCTGAGACCTCCCGGTCCGGCTTGTTGATCACTGATGTGCATGATCTTCCCGTGAACCAGGACGCACCAGGACACCGTACTATCCTGAGCGTGCAAGTTCATCTCTCACGCCGCGAAGCGCCAGACCCACGCTATCGTCAAGGACCTGAGTTGACCTCCACCCGAGCCGTCAGGCTGTACCGGGCCACCGAGCTACCCCATTGCCCTCTGGCGAACAGGTTCGGCGCCAGTTGCTTCCTGGTCGCTTCCAGGGAAAACGCCACCATGCCAGGGATCAGGCACCACATCCACTCAACCAGCGTCAAGGGATGGGTGTGAAACACGCGGTTCGCCATGGGGAGGTAGACCACCAGCATCTGCATGCCGAGACCGAGGAGCATGTTCCTCACCAACCACCTGTTCCGCAGCAGCCCGAGTTGGAAGACCCCCCTGTCCGGCGAGCGGGACTGGAAGGCAAACAGCCACTCGAAGACAACGATGCTGGTGAATGCGATGGTCTGCCTTATGCGGTGGGCGGTCACGGGGTCCGCCTCGGGGAGGGGCGCGTGGTGGAAGATCCAGGTGACGGGGATGCTCATGCAGAGTCCCACCGCGATAAGCCGCAGGATCAACCCTGGGTAGAGCAGCCCGACCGAAGGGTCTCGGGGCGGTTTGTCCAGCTCGTCCCCGACGCCGGGCTCCAACCCCAGCGGGATGGCGGCCATGGATCCCGTCACGAGGTTGATCCAGAGGATCTGGATTGGTTCGAGAGGCGACTCCCCGTAGAAGGCAACGCTCAGGAAGAGCGTGAGAAGCTCTGACAGGCACGTCATGAGCAGGAAGAATGTCACATTGCGCAAGCGATTGAAGATGATGCGCCCCTCCTCAACCGCGGCGACGATGGAGGCAAAGTTGTCGTCGGCCAGCACCATATCCGCCGCCTCTTTGGCGACATCGGTGCCGGTGATGCCCATGGCGACACCGATGCCCGCTGCTTCCAGGGCGGGCGCGTCGTTCACGCCGTCTCCGGTCATGGCGGCGATGTGGCCGTCCCGCTTGAAAGCCTCGACTATCCGCAGTTTGTGCAGCGGTTCGATGCGGGCATACACGTTGTGGGTGCGACACGCGGTGAGTAGATCGTCATCGGACATCGTTTCGATGTCGCGTCCGGTCAGCGCCGTGTCGCACGTGTCACAAATGCCAAGTTGTGCTGCGATGGCGGCCGCCGTGAGAGGATTGTCGCCGGTGATCATCGCCACGCGGATGCCCGCCCGCCGGCATGCCTGAATTGCGGCGCGCGCCTCGTCTCGCGGCGGATCGATCATCCCAACCAACCCCAGGAGCGTGAGCCGACCCGCCAGGTTGGCCGCATCGAGCCTGCCCAGTTCAAGGTTGTACGGGGCTGCAGCGATGGCGAGCACACGCCAGGCCTGACCCGCCATTCTCTCGTTGGCCCGCAGCACCTCACGGCGTTCTTCTTCATTCAGCGGCCGCTCGCCGCCGGCCGTCCGTACAGTTGCGCACAGAGAGAGCAGCCGTTCCACCGATCCCTTGACGAAGACCGTGCGCACGCCCTCGTCAGCGTGCAGCGTCGCCATGAACTGGTTCTCGCTCTCAAAAGGTATCTCGCCGAGGCGGGGATACGACGTTTCCAGGTCGGCCTTACGCATACCCGCCTTGCCAGCTGCGGCCAGGAGGGCACCCTCAGTCGGATCGCCCAGCACCACCCACTTCCCGTCCGTTCGATTCAGGAGCGCATCGTTACACAGCGCCCCGACGCGCAGGAGACGCCGGAGTTCGCCGTCGGACTGCGGATCAATGGATGCGCTGTCATCCCGGAATTCGCCCTCGGGCTCATAGCCGTTCCCACTCACGGAGAGGTGCCGACCATCTACCCAAACCCCCCGTACAGTCATCTGGTTCAGCGTGAGCGTGCCGGTCTTGTCGGAGCAGATGATCGTCGCGGTTCCCAGCGTCTCGACCGCGGTGAGTTTCCTGATGATGACATTCCTCGCTGCCATGCGGCTGACGCAGATAGAGAGAATGACGGTAACAGAGGCGGGCAGACCCTCGGGAATCCCCGAGACCGCTGCGGCCACCGCCAGTAGCAGCACATCCACCCATCCCATCCCCTGTAGCAGACCTGCAGCGGCGAGCAGGAGGCACGCTCCGGAGACGACCCAGATGAGGGCATGCCCGAGTTTCTCGATGCTATGCTGCAGGGGCGTCTTGTCCTTCTTGGCCGTGCTGATGGCATCCGCGATGCGACCGATTTCGGTGTTCATGCCGGTTGCGGTGACCACGGCCACCCCACGGCCATGACTCACTGTCGTGCCCATGAAGAGCATGTTCGTGCGGTCATGAATGGCGGCATCCGCGGAGACTGCCCGGATCCCTTTCTCCACCGGCATCGATTCGCCCGTGAAGGTGGACTCGTTGATCCTCAGGCTGGCTGAGTCGAACAACCTCGCATCAGCGGCGACGCGGTCACCCGCCTCCAGGACAAGCAGATCCCCTGGCACCACGGCAGCGGCGTCGACCAGCAGCGCCGCGCCATCTCGGCGGACCTTGGCCTTGGGCGCACTGAGACTGAGCAAGGCGGCCATCGCGCGCCGTGCCTTCATTTCCTGCGCAAACCCGATGACTGCCATGGACAGTAGGACCGCACCGATGACGGCGGCGTCCACGGGACCTTTGAAGTATGCCTTCACGGCGGCCGCCCCGATCAACATGTATACCAACGGATTGGCGAACTGCCGCGCGAAAAGCACCCACCACGGATCACGGGCCTTGTCCCTGAGCAGATTAGGGC
The DNA here is from genome assembly GCA_025453925.1 of Candidatus Eiseniibacteriota bacterium. Lineage (GTDB taxonomy): Bacteria > JAFGKV01 > JAFGKV01 > JAFGKV01 > JAFGKV01 > JAFGKV01. The sequence continues at coordinate 3,415 of JALOPK010000302.1, forward strand.
CGGCTTCCATGAGGCGCTGGCGCGCGGATTCGGCGGCGAGACCGTTGGCGCTACTGCCGGTCTCGAGGATCACCTGATCGGGGGTCAATGCCCAAGGGTGTTCAACACGTTTCATCAACCCCGTTCCTTTCGGTCTGCTGGCTCGGGCACGCGATGGACGCTTCCGCCATCGCCTCCGCTCCCTCGTGGAGTCTCGATGGTGTGAGTGATGACGAGGTGACTCACGCAACTACCGTGGGAGGCCTGGCAAGTGGCAAGTGTGTCGTCAGGCTGAGTCCACTGCGCTGCATGCGGATCCTGCATTCACTGTGTGCCGGCCATCTCCACAGTAGTGGCACCACCCACGTTCCCCGGGTATCATGGGCCCCGTCCGAGGCAGATGCCAGAGAGGAGCGTCACCGTGTTTTGCCATGCCTGTATATGCGTTCTGCTGCTTGGCTCCGCCGTGTCCGGCCAGGGTGGCTTCGGCGCAGGCATCATCCTCGGCGAGCCGACGGGCGTGAGCCTCAAGGCATGGCTGGACGACAGGACTGCCCTCGACGGGGCAGCGGCCTGGTCGTTCTCGGGACATGACTCGTTCCAGCTTCATGCCGATTGGCTCATCCACTACTTCGATGTGATGGAGGCAGACGATTTGCGGGGCGCGCTTCCGGTGTACGTCGGCATTGGCGGAAGGATCAGGTTGAGGGAAGAGCATCGGGGAGATGACGATGAAGACGTCACGCTGGGAGTGCGACTTCCATTCGGCATGACCTACATCCCCGACAGCGCGCCGGTGGACGTGTTCGTCGAGTTCGTTCCGACTCTGGATGTCGTGCCAGGTACCGATTTCGATCTGGCCGCGGGGTTCGGCGCCCGCTTCTTCTTCCGATAAGAGGCGCAGTCGCGCTCGGGATGGACGCGTTATCCACACTAATTCGATATGGTTTGTCGGGTTTACTTGACTTTTCGAGGAAGAGGCTGCAACATGTCCCCCCATTGGCTGCAGAGCCGGAGGAGTCGCGGCAGTGAGAGACGCGAGGCCTCCGGGATGCAGGCCGTACGGCGTGGTCTGTCCGGAGAGCACGGGAGAGATGTCGGCTCCCGGCGATCACAAGGCTCAACCAGAGGAGCGCACTACGTGAAGCACATCCTTCTGGCGCTTTTGGTGCTCGTTCTTGGCGCCGGCACCGTTGCCGCCG